>NZ_WHOV01000062.1:0-34964 GCF_009765395.1 Pseudomonas sp. BAV 4579
GCCCCGGCCAGCAGTTTCGGCGGCAGCGACCAGAAGGTCGGGATGGCGGCGATGATGCCGGCGCCCATCAAGGCCAGGGACAGGATCAGGAAGGTGGTGTGGTCGGCGAAGAGTCCCGCGCTGAAGAACCCCAGGGCGCCGGCGATCACCAGACCGCAGACGAACTTGCGTCGCTCGCCGCTGGCGTCCGACAGCCGGCCCACCACCACCATGCTGATGGCGCCGAAGACGTAGGGCACGGCGGTCAGCAGGCCGATGAGGGTGGGGCTCTCGGTCCCGGCGCTGCGGATCAGCTGCGGCGCCCAGAAGTTGAGGCCATAGGAGGCGACCTGGATCAGGAAGTAGATCACCGCGAGCAGCAGGAAGCCCGGCAGTCGGATCGCCGCCAGCAGCGAGCCGTGGCTGTTGTTTTCATGACGGGCGATACGGCTGGCCAGGAAGGTCTTTTCTTCGTCGTTGAGCCAGGGCGCATCGGCGATGCGGTCGTGCAACAGGCGCAGCACCAGCATGCCCAGCAGCACGCAGGGGATGCCACCCGCCAGGAACAGCCAGTGCCAGCCGCGAATGCCGAGCAGGCCGTCCATCTGGCCGAGGATCACCCCCGAGACCGGGGCGCCGATCAATCCGGCGAAGGCCGAGGCGAGAAACAGCGTCGAGGTGATGCGCCCGCGATAGCTCTGCGGAAACCACAGCGTCAGGTAGTAGAGGATGCCCGGCGCGAAGCCGGCTTCCATGGCGCCGATCAGGAAGCGCAGCACATAGAACTGCCATTCGGAGGTGACGAACATCATCAGCGCCGTGGCGATGCCCCAGGAGATCATGATGCGCGCGATCCAGCGCCGGGCGCCGACCTTGTACAGCATCATGTTGCTGGGTACCTCGAACAGCACATAGCCCACCACGAAGAGTCCCGCGCCCAGGCCATAGGCGGTGTTGCTCAGCGACAGGTCGGCCTGCAGCTGGAACTTGGCGAAGCTGATGTTGATGCGATCGAAGAAGGCGAACAGGTAGCAGATCATGATTAGCGGCATGAGCCGCCAGGCGACCTTGCGGACGATGGCCTGTTCGGCGGCCGCCACGGCGGCGGCGGAGGTTGCGGATAAGGGCATAGCGGTCTCCCGGGAGCGGCCAGACTGGCGCTCCTTTGTTGTTGTAGTCAGGGCGAACGAATGAAAGCGGTACGGCTCAGCCAGTGGTGGCGGGCGGTGGATGCAGATCGCAATTGCGCCCGGCCTTGGCCACCTGGCCGGGGGTGTCGTGCCCCAGCAGCGCCGGCAGGGTGCGCGACAACTCGATCAGCCGTGGCAGATCGATGCCGGTGTCCACGCCGATCTCGGCGCAGAGATTCACCAGGTCCTCGGTGCAGATGTTGCCGGAGGCGCCCGGGGCGAAGGGGCAGCCACCGAGGCCACCGAGGGCGGCGTCGAAGCGCCGGGCGCCGGCTTCGTAGGCGGCCAGGACATTGCTCAGACCCAGGCCGCGGGTGTTGTGGAAATGCAGGGTCAGGGCGGACGCCGGGATCAGTTCCAGCACCTGGCGGACGATCCGCGCGACCTGCCGCGGATTGGCCATGCCGGTGGTGTCGGCGAGGGTGATGCCGGTCATGCCCAGCGCCAGATAGCGCTGCACCAGTTCGAACACCCAGCCTTCGTCGATGCGCCCTTCGAAGGGGCAACCGAAGGTGGTCGCCACCGTGCCGTTGAGCGAGACCGCCTGCCCCTGGGCCAGCTGCACCACCTCGGCGAAGCTGGCGAGGGACTGCTCGCAACTCATGCGCATGTTGGCGCGATTGTGGGTCTGGCTGGCGGAAAGCACCAGATTCAGCTCGTCGGCGCCTGCCGCCAGAGCGCGCTGGGCGCCCTTGAGATTGGGCACCAGGGCGACATAGGTCACCCCGGGCCGGCGAGCGATGCCCTGGAACACCGCCTCGCCGTCGCGCAGCATGGGCACCGCCTTGGGCGAAACGAAGGAACCGGCCTCGATCCGCGAGAAACCCAGCGCGGAGAGCCCGTCGATCAGGGCGATCTTGTCGGCGGTTTCCACCCAGCTCGGCTCGATCTGCAAGCCATCGCGAGGCGCGACTTCCTGGACGATCAGGCGTTCGCTACTCATTGCACCACCCCGCCCTGTCTGAGTCGCTGGATATCCGCTTCGCTGAGCCCCAGTTCGGCCAGCAGGCCATCGGTGTGCTCACCCAGGGTCGGACCCTGCCAGTTGACCTGGCCCGGGGTGGCCGACAGCTTGGGTACGATGCCCGGCATCTTCAGGGTGGCGCCGTCGGGCAGGGTGGTGTCCAGCAGCATCTCCCGCGCCTGGTAATGAGGATCGGCGACGATGTCGGCGGCGGAATAGATGCGGCCGGCCGGGACCTCGGCGCCTTCGAGGATCTCCAGCACCTCGTCGATGCCGCGACTGCCGGTCCAGGCGGCGATGGCCTCGTCGATCAGCTCGCAGTGGCGGGCGCGCCCGTCGTTCTGCGCAAGGTCGGGGCGCTCGGCCAGATCGGGTCGGCCGATGGCCTGCATCAGCCGCACATAGATGGGGTCGCTGTTGCCGGCGATCACCACGAAACCGCCGTCGCCAGTGGGATAGGTGTTGGATGGCGCGATACCGGGCAAGGCGCCGCCGGTGCGTTCGCGCACATGGCCGAGCATGGAGTATTCGGGTACCAGGCTTTCCATGACGTTGAAGACGCTCTCGACCAGGGAGACGTCGACCACCTGGCCATCGCCCTGGCCGGTCTTGACCCGCAGCACCGACATCAGGGCGCCGATCACCGCGTGCATGGAAGCCAGGGAGTCGCCCAGGCTGACCCCGACCCGCGCCGGCGGCACGCCCGGAGTACCGGTGGTGTAGCGGATGCCGCCCATGGCCTCGCCGATGGCACCGAAGCCGGGGCGATCACGATAGGGGCCGGTCTGGCCGTAGCCGGAGATGCGCACCAGGGTGAGCTTGGGATTGAGGGCGTGCAGCACGTCCCAGCCCAGGCCGAGCTTTTCCAGGGCGCCCGGGCGCAGATTCTCGATGAGCACGTCGGCGCCCTCGACCAGCTGCTCGACCAGGGCCACGCCTTCGGCGGAACGCAGATTCAGGGCGAGGGACTTCTTGTTGCGCGACTGCAGGTACCACCAGAGCGAGGTACCCTCGTGCAGCTTGCGCCACTTGCGCAGGGGATCGCCCTTGTCCAGGGCTTCGATCTTGATCACTTCGGCGCCGAATTCGGCCAGCAGGCGGGCGGCGAAGGGGGCGGCGATGAGCGTGCCGATCTCGATGACACGGAGTCCGGTGAGAGCCGTCATGGCGGGCGAGCCTCTTTGTTATTGGAATGAGGCCGATGCTAGGACAATAGAGCAGCCGGTGGTTAACGTCTTTCGGCAAGGGGTCTTCGCGAATCGCGAAGACCCGGATTCAGACCTCCAGCAGGTGGTCGTAGAGCAGCCGGCTGACCGGCGACAGCGTCTCCACGTCGCGGACCACCAGCGCCAGGCTGCGCTGGGACCAGTCGTCATCCAGCGCCGCGGCGATCAGTCCGAGCGGTCGCCCGATGAGTTCGAAGGCCTGCAGCGGCAGCACGCCCAGCCCGAAACCCGCCTGCACCATGCGGCACACGGCATCGAAGCCGGGTACATGGATGCGCAGGCGCAAGGCCTTGCCGTGACTGCGGGCGGCCGCCTTGGTGCGCAGGTTGATGAAGCTGTCGGCGTGCAGGCCGACGTGGTCGTCGTCCAGGGTCTCGGCGAAGGCCAGCCGCGCGCGGGCGGCCAGGCGATGATCGGGACGCATCACCACCACCAGGGTGTCCTGCCGGTAGGGCACGGCCAGCAGGCCGCGGGTGTCGGTGTCCGAGGAGCAGATGCCCAGGTCGGCGGCGCCTTCCAGCACGCCCTTCACCACCCCGGCGCTGGGTCGCTCGTCCAGGCTGATCTTGACCTGGGGATGGCCGACGGTGAAGGCCTGCAGGTCCTCGGGGAGGAATTCGATGATGGCGGAGATGTTGGCCATCATCCGCACGTAGCCGCGCACGCCCTGCAGGTGTTCGCCGACGTCGATGCTGATGCGCTCGACGTCGGCGAGGATGCGCTTGGCGTAATGCAGCAGCGTCTCGCCGACCGGGGTGAGGGTGGTGCCCTTGGCGTTGCGCTCGAAGAGTTCGATGTCGAGCGACCGCTCCAGATCATGCAGGCGCTTGCTGGCGGCGGACAGGGCGATCATCTCGCGCTCGGCGGCGCGGGTCAGGGTGCCCTCCTCGTGCACCGCCAGCAGCAGCTGCAGCGAGACCAGGTCGAGGCGGCGGAGCAGGTTGCGGTAGTGCATCGTCTTGCGGTCCTGGCGGCCAGAGGTCCTTGTACAGGACCAGGCCCGCCCGGGCTAGCCGCCCGCCTCCGGTCAGAGACCCAGGTCGCTCAAGCCGGGGTGGTCATCCGGCCGCCGCCCCTGGGGCCAGTGAAACAGCCGCTCGGCCGCGGTGATCGGCAGGTCGTTGATGCTGGCGTGACGCTCGGCCATCAGGCCCTGGTCGTCGAAGTGCCAGTTCTCGTTGCCGTAGGCGCGGTACCACTGGCCGTCTTCGTCCCGCCATTCGTAGGCGAAGCGCACGGCGATGCGCGCGCCGTCATGGGCCCAGAGTTCCTTGATCAGCCGGTACTCATGCTCGCGCTGCCACTTGCGGGTGAGAAAGGCCTCGATGGCGACGCGGCCCTGGGGGAAGTCGGCGCGATTGCGCCAGCGGCTGTCGGGGGTATAGGCCAGGGCCACCTTGGCCGGATCGCGGCTGTTCCAGCCATCTTCGGCGGCGCGGACCTTCTGCTGGGCGGATTCGAGGGTGAAGGGCGGGACGGGAGGACGGGCGGCGCTCATGGGACACTCCTGGGCAGATGAGGCCCCAGTGTCGGGCCGCGGCGGGAGTGGCACAAGGTCGAACGGCCCACGGATCCGGCCAAGTTGCTCAGACCTCCACCAGGCGATAGTGCAAGCCCCGCACCACCGCCTCGACCCGGTTGCGTGCGCCCAGTTTGCGGGCGGCGGAGTTGAGGTGCAGGTTGACCGTGGCGGTGGAGCGGTTGAGGGTGGCGGCAATGCGCTTGGCGGTCAGGCCCTTGGCCGAGTACTGCAGGCATTCGCGCTCGCGCGGCGTCAGGCGGACCTGGCCGCAGCGGCGCTCGGCCGGGGCGAGCAATTCGTCGGCCCGGGCCTGGAAGGCATGGGCCAGCACCAGGAAGGCGCCCAGGCAGGCTTCGCCGGCGGCCTCGGCGTCCGGGGCCTCGGCATCGAGGATGCCGGTCAGGGTGGCGAAGGCCCCGCCGGGCAGATGCAGCGGCACGGTCACCCCGGTGGCCAGGCCGCTGTCGCGCACATAGCAGGTGACCGGGCGATGACTGTCACCCAGGTACTCGCGCAGGGCGCTGCGGGTTTCGCTGCGAAACGACCAGACGAAGGGCGCCGCACGTCGACTGGCGCATTGCTGCACCGGGTCGATCTGGTAGTAGCCGCGCTCGCACCAGAAGGCCTGCATGTCCGCCGGCGCGTTGCGCACCTTGAACACCGAGGGGGTGATGAGTACCCCGTCGTGACTGAGGGGCACCGGGGCGTAGTCGTAGATCAGCGCCTTGCACCCCAGGTGGTCGGCGCTGGCCTGGACGGCATCCAGACAGGCGTCGAGCGTGGGCAGCTCGGCGAGGCGGCTGCTGATGGTGAGCAGATCGGCGTGCATCTTGGAGCTCCTGCCCTGATGGCGATGGGGAAAGCGAAGCAAAGGCTCTGCCAGTCGTCCCGGGCCTGCTGCAAACCTAGCACTTTTGTGGATGGGGCCAGGCCCGACCCTGGCCTAGAGTCGAGCCTACCCCGCCCCTTCGAGGAAGCCCCATGACTCAGCACGCTCCGTCCGGCGACGCCGCCGACCTCGCTCGCTTCGGCTACACCCAGGAACTCAGGCGCCAGCTCGGGCTGAAGGACCTGCTCATCTACGGCCTGGTGTTCATGGTGCCCATCGCGCCCTTCTCCATCTTTGGCGGGGTGTTCGACGCCAGCCACGGCATGGTGCCCCTCACCTACCTGATCGGCTTCGTCGCCATGCTGTTCACCGCCGTCAGCTACCAGCAGATGTCGCGCGCCTTTCCGGTGGCCGGCTCGGTCTACGCCTACGTCGGTCGCGGCCTGCACCCGGCGCTGGGCTTTCTCGCCGGCTGGGCCATCCTGCTCGACTACCTGCTGGTGCCCACCCTGTTGTATGTGATCGGCGCCAACGCCATGGCCAACGTCATCCCGGTCATTCCCCAGCCGCTGTGGATCGTGTTCTTCGTCGGCCTCAACACCCTGGTCAACCTGCGCGGCATCGAGACCACCGCCCGCGCCAACCGGCTGTTCCTCTACGGCCAGCTGGCGGTGCTGCTGGTGTTCGTAGTGCTGGCCGCGCTGGCCATCAGCCGCGGCGTGAATGGCGCCGAGTGGAGCCTGAAGCCGCTGTACAACCCCCAGGAATTCTCCCTGCCACTGATCTTCAGCGCCCTGTCGGTGGCGGTGCTGTCCTTTCTCGGCTTCGACGCCATCTCTACCCTCTCCGAAGAAACCCGTGGCGGCAGCCGGGTGGTGGGTCGCGCCACGCTGCTGGCCCTGACCCTGGTGGCCGCGCTGTTCATGGTGCAGACCTGGCTGGCCGCCCTGCTGCAACCCAATCTGATCCAGTACCCCGACGCCGATGCCTCGAACAACGCCTTCTATGAGATCGGTCGGTTGATCGCCGGCCCCTGGCTGCAGGTGGTGATCGCCCTGGCGGTGGCCATCGGAGCCGCCATCGCCAACGCCCTGGTGGCCCAGGCCGCCACCTCGCGCCTGCTGTTCGCCATGGCCCGTGATCGCCAAATGCCGCAATTCCTGCGGCAGATCCATCCCACGACCCGGGTGCCGCAGCGTGCCATCCTGCTGGTGGCGGCCTTGAGTCTGGTGCTGGGGCTGTTCTTTGTCGGCCAGATCAACCTGCTCGCCTCCATGTGCAACTTCGGTGCGCTGACCGCCTTCCTGCTCCTGCATGTGGCAGTGGCCTGGCATCACCGCGGCGCCGGTCGCCCGCTGCTGCATGCACTGGTCCCGCTGGTCGGTTTCATCATCCTCGCCTATGTGCTGTTCAACGCCGACGTCTACGCCAAGGTCGGCGGCAGCTGCTGGATGGTGCTGGGCCTGGCCGTGCTGGCCTTCCTCAAGCTCAGCGGCCGGACCACGGAATTCAAGGCCAACGACGCCGTCCATTAGGCACAGACCCGCCGCGGAGGCTCCCGATGATCAAGACCCTGCACAGCCAGCACTGCCATTGCGGCTGGGACCACAGCCTCCCCCCGGCGCTGGAGATCGCGCCGGGCGAGACGGTCAGCTTTGCCTGCCGCGACGCGGCGGACGGCCACTTCCACAGCCACTCCAGCGCCGCCGACATCGCCACCCTGCCCTTCGAGCGGGTCAATCCGGTCTGCGGTCCGCTGTGGATCGAGGGTGCCGAGCCGGGCGACGTGCTCAAGGTGACGCTGGACAGCTTCACTCCCAGCGGCTTTGGCTGGACCGCCAACATTCCCGGCTTCGGCCTGCTCGCCGACCAGTTTCCGGACCCGGTGCTGCAGCTCTGGCATTACGACCGCAGCGGTCAGACGCCGGCCGCCTTCGGCGAGTTGGCGCGAGTCCCGCTCAAGCCCTTCGCCGGCACCCTGGGGGTGGCTCCCGCAGCGCCGGGCTTGCACTCGGTGGTGCCACCACGGCGGGTAGGTGGCAATCTGGATATCCGCGACCTGGCCGCCGGCACCAGCCTCTACCTGCCGGTGGAGGTAGCCGGAGCGCTGTTTTCCATCGGCGACACCCATGCCGCCCAGGGCGATGGCGAGGTCTGCGGCACCGCCATCGAGACCGCCATGGCGGTCACCGCCACCTTCGAGCTGATCAAGGGGCAACCGCTGGCCATGCCCCGCTTCAGCACCCCGGGGCCGGTCACCCGACACCTCGACGGCGCCGGTTACGAGGCCTTCACCGGGGTCGGACCCGACCTGCTGGCCGCGGCACGCGTGGCCGTCAGCGGCGCCATCGACTGGCTCGGGCAGACCCGCAACCTGCCGGCGGACCAGGCCTATCTGCTCTGCTCGGTCTGCGGCGATCTGCGCATCAGCGAGATCGTCGACGTGCCCAGCTGGGTGGTCAGCTTCTATTTTCCGCGGATCGTGTTCGAATAGCCGGGGCCGGACGGTCTGGCGTCCGCCGCGGCAACGTCCCCCACAGCGAGGCGATGACGATCAGCAGGCCGCCCAGCCAGCCCCAGAGGCCCAGGCGTTCGTCCAGCCAGAAGCTGGCGAACAGCGCCCCGAACAGCGGCTCGGCGCCCATCAGCAGGGCGACGCGGGTGGCGCTGGTGCGGCCCAGGGCAAAGTTCTGGGCGAGAAAGGCGCCCAGGGTGCAGAACAGCACCAGGTAGCCGGTGGCGAGCCAGAAGCCCGCTTGCATGGGCAGCGGTGCCAGGCCCGGGCCCAGGGCGAACAGCAGCAGACAGGCCAGGCCCACCACCCCGGTCTGCACGGCGGTCAGCGCCAGGGCCGGCACCGGGGCACTGGCCTGTTGCAGACGCCGACGCACCACGCAGACATTGACCGCGCGCAATACGGCCGCCAGCAGGATCAGGCCGTCACCCAGGTTGAAGCTCAGGGTCACCCCACGGGTCAGCAGCCCGGCGCCCGCCACCGCCAGCCCCGCGGCGCCCAGGGCGCGGGCCTCGGGGCGCTGACCGAGCAGCCACCACTCGGCGAAGGGGGTCAGGGCCACGCAGAGGCTGATGAGAAAGGCGGCGTTGCTGGCGCTGGTCAGGGCCACGCCATAGGTCTCGGCGAGAAAGATCGCCAATAGCAGCAGCCCGGTGGGTATTCCCGGTCGCCAGGCCCGCCGGCCCTCGCCCCTCAGGGTGGGCAGCAGTAGCGCCGCGGTGAGACAGAAGCGCAGCGCCAGGTAGCCGAGCACCGGATAGAGCATCACGGCGTCCTTGACCACGGCGTAGCTGGTCCCCCAGACCAGGGCGGTGGCGAGCAGCAGGCCTTCGGCGAGGCCGAAGGTGGGGCGTTGCGACATGACGGCTTCTCCCTGAATCAGGCCGCCAGTGTGCCCGCCCCTGACAAGCACGATAAGCCCGCCAGCGTGCATAGCTCTTGTTCCCCCGGGGAAGCAATGGCAGCCTTTCCAGCCCTATTGTTTCTGGCGGTCTTCGGCATGGATCTCCTGCGCGCCCTCCCCCTGCTGCCCTGCATGGTCGCCTTCGCCAAGGTGGTGGAAACCGGCAGTTTCACCGCCGCCGCCCGGCTGCTGGACGCCACGCCCTCGGCGGTCAGTCGTCAGGTCGCGCGGCTGGAACGGGAGCTGGGGGTGCGTCTGCTGCAGCGCACCACCCGCCAGCTGCGCCTTAGCGAGGCCGGCCGCGAAGTACTCGGCCACTGCCGTCAGCTGCTGGCTGCCGCCGGTGCGGCGCTGGACAGTGGTCTGCAGCACAGCGAGGAACCGCGTGGGCAGGTGCGACTGGCGGTGCCCAAGGCGGTCGGCTACCGGCTGATCACTCCTTTGCTGCCGGAATTCTTCCAGCGCTATCCGCAGGTGGATCTGCAACTGCGCCTGGACGATCGCCCGCTGGATCCCATCGCCGACGACCAGGATCTGCTGGTGCGCATCACCGAGCAGCCGCCCGCCGGCTTCGTCGCCCGGCCACTGCGCGAGATGGACTTCGTGCTCTGCGCCAGCCCGGCCTATCTGCGGCGCCGCGGCACGCCCCAGCAGCCCCAGGCGCTGGCCGAGCACTATTGCCTCTACCTGGGTGAAATCCCGGGTGACCAGCGCTGGCAACTGCGCCGCGGCGACCGGGTGGAAAGCGTGACGGTGCGCGGCCGCCTGGCCTGCAATCACAGTGGCGTGCGCCTGGAGGCGACCTTCGCCGACCTGGGCATCGCCTGCCTGCCGGCCTTCGCCGCCGAAGCCGGTCTGGCCGCCGGTAGCCTGCAGCGGGTGCTGCCCGACTGGCAATACCTCGGCCCCTACCAGGGCACCGCCTGGCTGCTCTATCCACCGGATCGCCAGTTGCCGACGGCGGTGCGGGTGTTGGTGGATTTTCTGGTGGAGCGGCTCAGGTCAGCCCCAGGTTCAGGCTAGCACCGCCACCGACTTGAGCTGCGCCCAGACCCGACTCCCCGGCTGCAACGCCAGCCGCTCCAGCGAATAGCGGGTGATCCGTGCCAGCAGCGCCGCGCCGCCTAGGTCCAGGCGCACCAGCACCTGGGCCGGCGAACGGGTCGGGGCGATCTCGGCGATGGTGGCCGGCAGCACATTGAGGATGCTGCTGTGCTGGCGTTCCAGGCTGAGGCTGACATCCCGTGCCAGCACCTTGATGCGCAGCGTCTGGCCGGGCGGCAGCGGGGCATGGGCCAGCAGCACGCGCTGCTCGCCGGCCAGGCCCAGGCTGAGCAGGCCGTAGTCCGGGTCATGGCCGAGCACCAGCCCTGCCAGCACCACCCCGGCGTCATCGGCCAGGGCGATGGGCAGGTCGAGGCGCGCCAGTACCTCGCTGGTCGGCCCACTGGCCAGCACCCGACCCCGCTCCAGCAGCACCAGGTGATCGGCCAGCCGCGCCACCTCGTCGGGGGCATGGCTGACATAGAGGATCGGCAGCGCCAGCTCCCGGGTCAGGCGCTCCAGGTAGGGCAGGATCTCGGCCTTGCGCTCGGCGTCCAGCGCCGCCAGGGGCTCGTCCATGAGCAGGAGGCGCGGACTGGTGAGCAGCGCCCGGGCGATGCCGACCCGCTGGCGTTCGCCGCCGGAGAGACGTGCCGGCATCCGGGTGAGCAGTCCCTCGATGCCCAGCAGCTCGACGACCTGCTCCAGCGCCAGCCGGCGTTCGTCCGGCGCGACCCGCTGCCAGCCGAACAGCAGGTTGCGGCGCACGTCCAGGTGCTCGAACAGATTGGCGTCCTGGAAGACATAGCCCAGGGCACGCCGATGCGGCGGCAGGAACAGGCCGCGGTCGCTGTCCTGCCAGGTCTCCCCGGCCACCACCAGATGCCCGCGGGCGGCCGGTTCGAGTCCGGCCACGCACCTCAGGCAGCTGGTCTTGCCCGAGCCCGAGGGGCCGAACAGCGCGGTGACGCCGCTGCCGGGCAGCATCAGGTCCACGTCCAGCGTGAAGCTCGGGTGTGAGAGTTCGAATCTCGCCGTCAGACTCCTACTCATGTCCAGGCCGACCGCCCGCGGCGGCCATAGAGCAGCAGGAGGATCACGAAGGAAAAGGCCAGCATGCCGCCGGCCAGGAGATGCGCCTGGGGATACTCCATGGCTTCCACGTGATTGAAGATCTGGGTGGAGACCACCTGGGTGCGCCCGGGGATGTTGCCGCCGATCATCAGCACCACGCCGAATTCGCCCACGGTATGGGCGAAGCCGAGGATGGCGGCGGTGACGAAGCCCGGCCGCGCCAGGGGCAGCACCACATGGAAGAAGGTATCCAGGGGACTGGCCCTCAGGGTGGCCGCGGCCTCCAGGGGACGCGGACCGATGGCCTCGAAGGCGTTCTGCAGCGGCTGCACCACGAAGGGCAGCGAATAGCACAGCGAGCCCACCACCAGCCCGGCGAAGGTGAAGGGCAGCCGCCCCAGCCCCAGGGCCGAGGTCGCCTGTCCCACCCAGCCCTCCGGCCCCATGGCCAGCAGCAGGTAGAAGCCGATCACCGTGGGCGGTAGCACCAGCGGCAGGGCCACCAGGGCGCCGACCGGCCCCTTGAGCCGGGAGCGGGTGCGCGCCAGCCACCAGGCGAGGGGCGTACCCAGCACCAGCAGCAGCAGCGTGGTCACGCTGGCCAGTTCCAGGGTCAGGCGGATCGCCGCCCAGTCCGCCGCGCTCAGGCTCATGGGATCACTGCCGGTAGCCGTAGGCCTTGAGCACCGTGGCCGCCTGGGGTCCCTTGAGATAGGTCAGCAGCGCCTTGGCCGCCGGCTGATCCTGGCCCTTGTCCAGCAACACCGCGTCCTGGCGGATCGGCGCATAGAGCTCGGCCGGCACGATCCAGGCCGAGCCTTCCTTGATCTTGCCGTCCTGATAGATCTGCGACAGGGCGACGAAGCCCAGCTCGGCATTGCCGGTGGCGACGAACTGGTAGGTCTGGGTAATGTTCTGGCCTTCCACCCGCTTGGTCGCGACCGCCTCGGTCAGGCCCAGCTTGGCCAGCACCTGGGAGGCGGCCAGGCCATAGGGCGCAGTCTTGGGATTGGCCACGGCCAGGTGGCTGAAGGCGTTCTGCTTGAGCACCGCGCCTTCACCATCCACATAGCCGGTTTTGGGCGACCAGAGCGCCAGGGTGCCGATGGCATAGGTGAAGCGTGAACCCTTGACCGCTGCGCTTTCGCTTTCCAGCTTGGCCGGGGTGCTATCGTCGGCGGAGAGAAAGACCGCGAAGGGCGCGCCATTCCTGATCTGGGTGTAGAGCTGGCCGGTGGCGCCGCTGGAAATCACCAGCTGATGGCCGGTGTCCCGGGCGAATTGTTCGCCAATGGCCTTGAGCGGCGCGCTGAAGTTGGCGGCCACGGCCACCTGGACCTCGTCGGCCAGGGCGGGCGCGGCCAGCGCCGCGGTGAGCAGGGAAAGCAACAGGCGGGAACGGCTGGAGATCATCGGTTCTGGCTCCATCGAGGGCTAGCAGGCCCTTTGCAGCTGCAGGTCGCTGGCGGCTACAGAGGGCACAAAAGAAAACGCCGGCAGGTTGCCCCGCCGGCGTTGGTTCTGGCACTTAGGCCAGCTTCTTGTACTTCACCCGCTTCGGCTGGGCCGCGGCCTCGCCCAGGCGCTTCTTGCGATCGGCTTCGTACTCGGTGTAGTTGCCTTCGAAGAACACCACGTTGGAATCGTCCTCGTAGGAGAGGATGTGGGTGGCGATGCGGTCGAGGAACCAGCGATCGTGGGAGATCACGATGGCCGCGCCGGGGAAGTCCAGCAGGGCGTCTTCCAGGGCGCGCAGGGTTTCCACGTCCAGGTCGTTGGAGGGTTCGTCCAGCAGCAGCACGTTGCCGCCCTGCTTGAGGGTCAGCGCCAGGTGCAGACGACCGCGCTCACCACCGGAGAGGTCCTTGACGAACTTCTGCTGGTCGGCGCCCTTGAAGTTGAAGCGACCCACGTAGCTGCGCGAAGGCACCTCGTAGTTGCCGATTTTGATCACGTCGGAACCGTCGGAGACCTGCTCCCAGACGGTCTTGGTGTCGGACAGGTTCTCGCGGCTCTGATCGACGCTGGCCAGTTGCACGGTATCGCCGATCTCGATGCTGCCGGCGTCCGGCTGCTCCTTGCCCATGATCATGCGGAACAGGGTCGACTTGCCGGCGCCGTTGCCGCCGATGACGCCGACGATGGCGCCCTTGGGCACCACGAAGCTCAGGTCGTCGATCAGCAGGCGATCACCATAGCCCTTGCTGACGTTCTTGAACTCGATGACCTTGTCGCCCAGGCGCTGACCGGCGGGGATATAGATCTCGTTGGTCTCGCTGCGCTTCTGGAATTCCTGGGACTGCATTTCCTCGAAGCGCTGCAGGCGGGCCTTGGACTTGGACTGGCGGGCCTTGGCACCGGAGCGTACCCATTCCAGTTCGGCCTTCATGGCCTTGGCGTGGGCGGCTTCCTGCTTGGCTTCCTGGGTCAGGCGCGCGGCCTTGGATTCCAGCCAGCCGGAGTAGTTGCCCTCGAAGGGGATGCCCTGGCCGCGGTCCAGTTCCAGGATCCAGCCGGCGACGTTGTCGAGGAAGTAGCGGTCGTGGGTGATGGCCACCACGGTCCCGGGGAAGTCGTGGAGGAAGTGCTCCAGCCAGGCCACCGAGTCGGCGTCCAGGTGGTTGGTGGGTTCGTCCAGCAGCAGCATGTCGGGGGCCGACAGCAGCAGGCGACACAGCGCCACGCGGCGCTTCTCGCCACCGGAGAGCACGCCGACCTTGGCGTCCCAGGCCGGCAGGCGCAGGGCATCGGCGGCGACTTCCAGCTGGCGCTCCAGGTTGTGGCCGTCGGCGGCCTGGAGGATGGCTTCCAGCTTGGCCTGCTCGGCGGCCAGGGCGTCGAAGTCGGCATCCGGCTCGGCATAGGCGGCATAGACCTCGTCCAGCCGGGCCTGGGCCTGCTTGATCTGACCGACCGCTTCCTCGACCACGTCACGAACTGTCTGCTCGGGATCAAGTTTCGGTTCCTGCGGCAGATAACCCACATTGATACCGGGCATCGGCCGCGCTTCACCTTCGATCTCGGTATCGACGCCGGCCATGATGCGCAGCAGCGTCGATTTACCCGCACCGTTCAGACCGAGCACGCCGATCTTGGCGCCGGGAAAGAACGACAGGGAGATGTTCTTGAGGATTTCACGCTTGGGCGGCACGACCTTGCCGACCCGGTGCATGGTGTAGACGTATTGAGCCATGGTGGGACCTTGGGACCGGAATGAAAAACAGGGGACACAGTATGGCGTCAGCAGCGAACGCTGTCGAAACCCCGCGCGACGAAAGCGCCGGTGCTGATCACGCGGAAAAAACCGGCGGAGACACCGTCCGGTCCCTTATCATAGGCCATCCCTGCCCCGCGGAATCGGGCGCAGCCGAACGGCCATCGCCTCTGCAGGAACGCAGTCCGTCGTGAACAGCCCGTCCTCCTCGCTGCCGGAAGAGCCGCTCGCCCCCGCTTCGCGACGCCTGACCCGCGGCCTGCTGATCCTCTCGCTGGTGGCCATGCTGGCCCTGATGTTCTGGCAGGCCTTTGCCAGCGTGGCCGAGCGCGAGGCGCTGCGGCGCGAACAGCTGGATGGCCTGACCCGGCAACTGGCCAACACCGTCGAATTCGGGCTGGCGCTCAAGGCCCAGGCGGTGCGCAGCACCCTGCGCTGGTCGCTGGACCCCACCCTGCCGCTGGCCCCCAATCTGCTGCTCGGCCTCAAGGACTTCTTTCCCGGCCTGCAACAGGTGCGCTGGCTGCCGGCCAACGCCAACCTGCGCGCGGCGCGCCTGGGCGATACGCCGGACGCCGCCTTCATCCAGCAACTGATCGCGCGCGCCGGCCAGGCCGACTTCCGCTACGGCTACAACGCCCAGGCCACTGCCGCGCCCCTCTATGTGCTGCTGGCCGGCGATCGCGAGGAGCAGCGGGGCTGGTGGGTGCTGACCAGCGCCCCCCTGCTCGAACCCCTGTGGCGGCCGACCCGGGTACCGTCCGGTCTCGACTGGCGCCTGGAGGACCGCTCCCAGGGCACCCTGCTGTTCCGCGGCGGCGAAACCCCGGCGGCGAACAGCATCGACGAGGTGCGCCAGGAGCTGGCCTACAGCAACTGGCAGGTGGTGGGCAGCCATCCCGCCGAAGACGTGGGCACCACGCTGCTGGGGGCCTCCTTCGGCCGCCTGGCGCTGTTCAGCCTGTCCGGCCTGGTGGCCATCATCCTGCTCTATTTGCTGCTGCGCGAAGAACAGGGCCTGCGCGCCCTGACCCTCGCCTCGCGACGTGGCCTGCGCCTGGCCGGCATCGCGCTCAACGGCATCGAGGAAGCCGTCTGCATGACCCAGGCCGACGGTCGCCTGGTGCATGTCAACGCCACCGCCGCGCGGCTGCTGGGCATCGCCGCCAATGACGCCCAGCAATTCTTCCTCGCCAGCCTGCTGCCCGAGCTGGTCGCCCTGACAGCCGCCGAGCGTGACAGCGGCGCCCTGGTCACCCTGGCGGTGGAAGGCCAGCCGCGGCGCTTCGCGGTCAGCTGCCACGCCCTGGCGGACAGCCAGCCCAGTGCCCGGGTCCTGCGCGACCGCACCCAGACCCAGGACGGCTTCGTCTGGGTCCTGCGCGACGTCACCGAACAGCAGCGCAACCTGGAGACCATCCAGACCACCCGGCAACGCTACGAAAGCATCTTCAACGGGGTGCACACCGGCATCTGCGTGGTGGATCTGAGCGCCGTCCAGCCGCACATGCAGGCCCTGGGCCTGGAGCGCCCCGAGCAACTGGCGGAGCTATTCGCCCGCGAGCCCGAAGTCCTGGACAGCCTGGGCCGCCAGGTGCGCATCACCGAGATCAACCAGCGCGCCCTGGCAATGCTCGGCATCGAGCACCTCGACCAGGCCTGGGCGCGGCTGGTGGGTGATTCCCGCGTCCAGCTCGGTGGCAAGAGATACCGCCTGCTGGCCGGCCTGCTCTCCGGCCAGCAGGTACTGGAACTCGAGACCTGCATCGGCACCACCGAGGGCGAACGGCACCTCTGGCTGACCATGCACCTGCCAGCCGACCCCCGGCACCTCGACGCGACCCTGCTCAGCCTCAACGACATCACCCAGCGCAAGCTCGGCGAATTGCGCCTGCTCGAGCGCGACAGCTTCTGGTCGAACTTGATCAGCGCCATCCCCGACACCCTCTATACCTATGACGTGGCCAGCGGCGAGCTGACCTACGAGAGTCATTCGCTGGCCCTCAAGCTCGGCTATCCGCCGGAGGCCTTCGCCAGCCTCGGGCGCGCGCGCCTGCACCCGGATGACCTCGAACTGCATGAGCGAGTGGTCAGCATGCGGCCGACGCTCTGCGACCAGCCCAGCAGCAGCCTCTTGCGTTGGCAGCACCGCAACGGCGGCTGGCGCTGGTTCGACGTGCGCGAGCAGCGCCTCGCCCGGGCGGCGGACGGCACCGCGGCGAGCGTGGTCGGGCTGGCCCTGGACGTCACCGACATGGTGCGGGCCAGCGAGCGCCTGCGCGACAGCGAGAATCGCTACCGGCAGCTGGCGGAAAGCATCAGCGACGTCATCTTCACCACCGACGCCCAGCTGGTGCTCAACTACATCAGCCCCTCGGTGGAGGAATTGCTCGGCTATCCCGTCGGCGAGCTGCAACAACGCACCCTGGCCGAACTGGTGGTGCACTCGCGCCAGTGGCAGGAGGTGCGCCGCACCCTGCAGCGGCTGCTGCGCAGCCTCGACAATCCGCGCGCCCTGGCCGAGTTGCGCCGGGAACACTTCGCGCCCCTGTTGCTCGACTGCCTGCACGCCCAGGGCCACACCCTGCAGATCGAGCTGCGCCTCAAGCCGCTGTGGGACGACCACGAGCGCTTCGCCGGCCTGCTCGGCATCTGCCGCGACATCTCCGCCCAGCGCCGCACGGAAAAGGACATGCGCATGGCGGCCACGGTGTTCGACCACTCCGCCGGCGCCATCCTGGTCACCGACCCGGCCGGCTACATCGTGCGGGTCAACCGCACCTTCACGCGCATCACCGGCTTCAGTCCCGAAGAGGTGTTCGACCAGCAGCCGATGATGCTCTGCGCGGACAAGCAGGAAGCCAACCAGCTGCAGCACGTGATGCAGCAGCTGCGCACCCAGGAGAGCTGGGAAGGCGAACTCTGGCAGCGCCGCCAGGACAACGAGCCCTACCCCTCCTGGGTCGGCATCACCGCCATCCGCGACGACGACGGCGACCTGATGAGCTATGTCTGCTTCTTCGTCGACATCAGCGAGCGCAAGGCCAGCGAAAGGCGCATCCACCGCCTGGCCTACTACGACGCCCTGACCCTGCTGCCCAACCGCACCCTGTTCCAGGACCGCCTGCACAACGCCCTGCAGCAGAGCCGCCACAACGGCAGCTGGGTGGTGCTGATGTTCCTCGACCTCGACCGCTTCAAGCCGATCAACGACAGCCTCGGCCACGCCGCCGGCGACCGCCTGCTCAAGGACGTGGCCATGCGCCTGACCGCCTGCGTCGGCACCGAGGACAGCGTGGCGCGCATGGGTGGCGACGAATTCACCCTGCTGCTGTCCGGCCTGGAAACCCGCGAGGTCGCCCTGGCCCAGGCGATCCGCGTCGGCGAGCAGATCCTCTCCCAGCTGTCCGAGGCCTTCGTGCTCGAAGGCCGCGAATTCTTCGTCTCCGCCAGCATCGGCATCGCCCTCTCGCCACAGGACGGCCATGAGCTCAGCCAGCTGATGAAGAACGCCGACACCGCCATGTACCACGCCAAGGAGATGGGCAAGAACAACTTCCAGTTCTACCAGGCCGAGATGAACGCTCGCGCCCTGGAGCGCCTGGAACTGGAAGCCGATCTGCGGCACGCCCTGCTGCAGGGTGAATTCCGTCTGCACTACCAGCCGCAGTACCGTTGCGACAACCGGCGCCTGACCGGGGTCGAGGCCCTGCTGCGCTGGGAGCATCCGGTGCGCGGCCACGTCTCGCCGGCGGAATTCATCCCGGTGCTGGAAGAGATCGGCCTGGTGGTCCAGGTCGGGGAGTGGGTGATTCGCGAAGCCTGCCGGCAGATGCGCGAATGGCACGCGGCCAGGGTGCGCATTCCCAAGGTCTCGGTGAATCTCTCCGCCCGCCAGTTCAGCGATGGCCAGCTCGGCCAGCGCATCGCCGAGATCCTCGCCGAGACCGGCCTGGCGCCGGCCTGCCTGGAGCTGGAACTGACCGAGAGCATCCTGATGCGCGACGTCGGCGAGGCCCTGCAGCTGCTCGGCGAACTCAAGAGCCTGGGCCTGTGCATCGCGGTGGACGACTTCGGCACCGGCTATTCCTCGCTCAACTACCTCAAGCAGTTCCCCATCGACATCCTCAAGATCGACCGCAGCTTCGTCGACGGCCTGCCCCACGGCGAACAGGACGCGCAGATCGCCCGGGCCATCATCGCCATGGCCCACAGCCTCAATCTCTCGGTGATCGCCGAGGGCGTCGAGGAACCGGCGCAACTGGAATTCCTGCGCCTGCATGGCTGCGACGAGGTGCAGGGCTTCCTTTTCGACCGTCCGCTGCCGCCGGATCTGCTGCGCGAACGGCTGGAGCACCAGGGGCTGTTCCCCGTCCTGACATGAGACCAATGGCGGCGGCGCATGACCGGCGCTCATACCTCAGAGTTCCCGCGATGGGGTAGAATGTTGCCCCTCACGAGCCCGATCGGGCTCGCTCTTCGCCATGCCTCAGGGGACCCTGCCGCCATGTTCAGCCGTGAAACCACCCTCGCCCGCTTCGACGCCGACCTGTATGCCGCCATGCAGCAGGAAGCCCAGCGTCAGGAAGATCACATCGAGCTGATCGCCTCGGAAAACTACACCAGTCCGGCGGTCATGGAAGCCCAGGGCAGCGTGCTGACCAACAAGTACGCCGAAGGCTATCCCCACAAGCGCTACTATGGCGGCTGCGAATACGTCGACGTGGTCGAGCAACTGGCCATCGACCGCGCCAAGCAGCTGTTCGGCGCCGACTACGCCAACGTCCAGCCGCACTCCGGCTCCCAGGCCAACTCGGCCGTGTACCTGGCGCTGATCGAAGCCGGTGACACCATCCTCGGCATGAGCCTGGCTCACGGCGGTCACCTGACCCACGGCGCCACCGTGTCCTCTTCCGGCAAGCTGTACAACGCCGTGCAGTACGGCATCGACGAGCAGGGCCTGATCGACTACGCCGAAGTCGAGCGCCTGGCCCGCGAGCACCAGCCCAAGGTCATCGTCGCCGGCTACTCCGCCTACTCCCAGGTGCTGGACTTCGCCCGCTTCCGCGCCATCGCCGATGCGGTGGGCGCCTACCTGTTCGTCGACATGGCCCACTTCGCCGGTCTGGTCGCCGCCGGTGTCTATCCGAACCCGGTACCCTTCGCCGACGTGGTCACCAGCACCACTCACAAGACCCTGCGCGGCCCGCGCGGCGGCCTGATCCTGGCCAAGGCCAACGAAGCCATCGAGAAGAAGCTCAACTCGGCAGTCTTCCCCGGCGCTCAGGGCGGTCCGCTGATGCACGTCATCGCCGGCAAGGCGGTGTGCTTCAAGGAAGCCCTGCAGCCCGAGTTCAAGACCTACCAGCAGCAGGTGATCAAGAACGCCCAGGCCATGGCCGGCGTGTTCATCGAGCGCGGCTTCGACGTCGTCTCCGGCGGCACCGACAACCACCTGTTCCTGCTCAGCCTGATCAAGCAGGAAATCACCGGCAAGGACGCGGACGCCGCCCTGGGTCGCGCCTTCATCACCGTGAACAAGAACTCGGTGCCGAACGATCCTCGCTCGCCCTTCGTCACCTCCGGTCTGCGCATCGGCACCCCGGCCGTCACCACCCGTGGCTTCCAGGAAGCCGAGTGCCGCGAGCTGGCCGGCTGGATCTGCGACATCCTCGGCAACATGGGCGACGAGTCGGTGATCGACGCCGTACGTGAGAAGGTCAAGGCCGTCTGCGCCCGCCTGCCGGTGTACGGCAAGTAAGAGGTCCGCCTTCCCCCTCTCCCCTGGGAGAGGGCCGGGGTGAGGGAAAACCCCAAACAACGAGCCCCGACCAATCGGCCGGGGCTCGTTGCATTTCCAGCAGGGTCGTAAAGGCCGCCAAGCCGGACCCTGGCGTACGCCGGAAGACCCCGAAACGAAAAACCCCGGCCAGTGCCGGGTTTTTTCATTGTCAGACGCTGCTCAGGCCCTAGAGGACCTGCAGATCGCCCAGGCCGTCCAGGTAGCGCTCGGCGTCCAGGGCGGCCATGCAGCCGGCACCGGCCGAGGTGATGGCCTGGCGATAAGTGTGGTCGGCCACGTCGCCGGCGGCGAACACGCCCGGTACGTTGGTGGCGGTGGCATTGGCCTCGCGACCGCCCTTCACCACCAGGTAGCCGTCGTGGCTGTCCAGCTGGCCTTCGAACAGCCCAGTGTTCGGCGTATGGCCGATGGCGACGAACAGACCGGCCACCTGCAGCTCTTCGGTACTGCCATCGTTGTTCTTGATCCGCACCCCGGTGACGCCCATGTTGTCACCCAGCACCTCGTCGACGCTGGCATTGAGCTTGAGCGCCATCTTGCCTTCGGCGACCCGGGCGCGCAGCTTGTCCTGCAGGATCTTCTCGGCGCGGAAGGTCTCGCGGCGGTGGATCAGGGTCACCTTGCTGGCGATGTTGGCCAGGTACAGGGCTTCCTCGACTGCGGTGTTGCCGCCGCCGACCACCGCCACCTCGCGGTTGCGATAGAAGAAGCCGTCGCAGGTGGCGCAGGCGGACACGCCCTTGCCCATGAAGGCTTCTTCGCTGGCCAGGCCCAGGTAGCGGGCGCTGGCGCCGGTGGCGATGATCAGGGCGTCGCAGGTGTAGGTGGCGCTGTCACCCTTGAGGGTGTAGGGCTTGCCACCGAAGTCCACGGCATTGATGTGGTCGAAGACGATCTCGGTCTCGAAGCGCTCGGCGTGCTCGCGCATCCGCTCCATCAGCGCCGGACCGGTCAGGTCGTGGGGATCGCCGGGCCAGTTGTCGACCTCGGTGGTGGTGGTCAGCTGGCCACCCATCTGCATGCCGGTGATCAGCAGCGGCTTGAGGTTGGCGCGGGCGGCATAGACCGCGGCCGTGTAACCGGCCGGACCGGAACCGAGGATGATGAGGCGCGAATGGCGCGAGGTGCTGGCTTCAGACATGACATTCTCCCTGCCGGGATCTCCGGCAGACCTAAGAGTAGAGAGGCCGACGCGCCCCATGGGCATGCCGGCCGGTGTGCGTGCGGAGCCGTTCCGCAGCGCCGGTCGCTCCTGGCGACGGCGCGACCGGCGCCGATAGGCGGACACCGGGTCCAGGGATGGGGCTCAGCCTAACGGGTGCCGCCCCTTCACAGAAGCGACCATTCTAAATCCAGACCATAGGGCGCGCCTATGTCGACCGCTGCGGCAATCGAGCCCTGAGGTAAGCTGTGCATTCCCGCCACCCGTCAGGAATCTTCATGGCTGTCGCTCCGCTGTCCGGCTCCGCCTATTTCGCCGAAGGGCTGCGCCTGGTGACTCGCCCCGGCATGCGCCGCTTCGTGGTCATCCCGCTCACCATCAACCTGCTGCTCTACGCGGCCATCCTCACCTTTGCCGTGCGCGGCTTCGAGGGTTGGCTGGAGCAGCTGATGCCGAGCCTGCCGGCCTGGGCGAGCTTCGTCGAATGGCTGCTCTGGCCACTGTTCGTGCTCCTGCTGCTGGCGATCATCTTCTTTACCTTCACCATGCTGGCCAACCTGGTGGCGGCGCCCTTCAACGGCTTTCTCGCGGAAAAGGTCGAGGTCATGGTACGCGGCCAGGACGATTTCCCGCCGTTCAATCTCGCCGAACTGGTCACCATGGTGCCGCGCACCCTGCAGCGTGAACTGCGCAAGCTGGGCTACTACCTGCCGCGTGCGCTGGGCCTGCTGGTGCTGACCTTCATCCCCGGTCTGAACCTGATCGCCGCGCCGCTGTGGATCCTGTTCGGCGTCTGGATGATGGCGGTGCAGTACATCGACTTCCCCGCCGACAACCACCAGCTGGATTTCCGCAGCATGCTCGCCTGGCTGCGCACCCGCCGCCTGCGCTGCCTGGGCTTTGGCGGGGTGACTTACCTAGCGCTGCTGGTGCCCGGGCTGAACGCCCTGTTCATGCCGGCGGCCGTGGCCGGGGCGACGCTGTTCTGGGTGCGTGAAGGAGGCGACAAGGCGCTGCTGGTGCGCGCCTGAGGAGCAGGTTCGTCGGACTGTCTGACGCAGGTTGGCGCTGAAACGGCGCCAGCGCCGAAGTCCAGCAGTCCTGGCTAAGCCAGCTCGTGATAACGCCGATCAAAGTACAGCAAGCCGCCTTCGCCACCCGGCTCGGCCACCCCCAGCACCTCGCAGAGCAGCAGATCGTGGCTGCCCACCGACTGCACCTCGGCGATGCGGCAGTCGCAGGCCACCAGGGCGCCGTCCAGCACCGGCGCCCCCGTGGCGAGGCGGGTCCAGCGCGCCGCGGCGAAGCGTTCGGCCATGGCGGCCTTGCCGCCGAAGAGGTTGGCCAGCGCCTGCTGGCCGGCGGCCAGGACGTTGACGCAGAGCACGCCGTTGGCGCTGAAGGCGGGGTGCACCGAGGCGCTGCGGTTAAGGCAGACCAGCAGGGTCGGCGGGGTATCGCTGACGCTGCACACGGCGGTGGCGGTAAAGCCGGCCAGGCCGGCCGGACCATCGGTGGTGACGAGGTTGACCGCGGCGCCCAGGCGCGCCATGGCCCCGCGAAAGAGGTCGCGTTCGACCGGGGCGGCGGGGCTGGCGGCGGACAGGGGCAAGGCATGGGCAACGGACATGGCGTTACGCCTCCAGGGCTTGGCTGAGATAGTCGAGCACCACCCGGTCGAAGGTGGCGGAATCGGTGACGCTGGAGGCGTGGCCGCCCCACTCCAGCAACTGGAAGCTGGCCCGGGGCAGACCCGCGGCCAGCCGCTGTGACGAGGTCCAGGGCACCAGGACATCGTCGCGGTTGGCCAGCACCAGGGTCGGCACCGGGATGCGCGCCAGCTCGGCGTCCAGGTCGAAGGCCAGTAGCGCGCCGATGCGCCGCAGGACATTGGCCTCGCCGGGGAAGTGCGCCAGGGCATGGGCTTCGTCGGCGGCCAGGCGCTCGCCGTGTTCGGCGATCCAGGTGGCCGGATAGAGAAAGATCGCCTGGGCCTGGACATAGGCCGCGGCGCCGCTGTCGCGCAGCAGGCGCTGGCGCAGGGCGAAGCAGCGCGCGGTATGCGGATTGGGTCGGCTCCAGGCATTGACCAGCACCTGGCGGCGGATCAGGCCTGGACGCAGCAGACTGGCCTGCAGGCCCACCAGACCGCCCAGGGCATGGCCCATGAACAGGCACTCGCGCAGTTCCAGGCGATCGGCCAGGGCCAGCAGGTCCTCGGCCATATGCTGGATGCGGTAATCCGCCGGCAGCTCGGCTGGACTCCTGCCGGTGCCGGTCTGGTCGTAGACCACCACCCGGAATCTTTCGCCAAGGGCCGCCAGCTGCGGCGCCCAGAAGGCCCCGGCGCCGCCCAGCCCGGAGCTGAGCAGCAGGGTCTCGGCCGCCGGGTCCTGGCGGCCATGGAGTTCGAAGTGCATGGGCGGTCCTCAGTGGTTCAGTGGTTCAGTGGTTCAGTGGTTCAGTGGTTGGGGCCTCCGTCACCCCAGCCCTCTCCCAGAGGGAGAGGGGTAGGTACGGAGCGGGAGCTAGCCGACATGGGCGATGCTGGCGATCTCGATCAGGGCGTCGGGCTTCACCAGGCCGCACTGGATGCAGTAGCGCGCCGGCTTCTCGCCGGGAAAGAATTCGGCGTACACCGCGTTGATGGCGGCGTAGTTCGCCCAGTCGGTGAGCATGATCATGTTGAAGGTGACGTCGGCCATGGAGCCGCCAGCCGCCTCCACCACGCCCTGGATGGTGGTGAGCACGTGGCGTGCCTGGGCGGCGGCGTCGCCGACGTGGACCACGTTGTTCTGGGCATCGAATGGCAGGGTGCCGGAGACATAGAGCACGCCATCGGCCAGGCTGCCGGGCACGAAGGGGGCGATGGGGGTACCGGTACCGGCGGGAATCACGGCTTGCTTGGGCATGGTGGCTCAGTCCTTGGCAAAGGTGGTGTGGAAGTCGGCGCAGCTGGCGACCCAGCCGAAGAAGGTCTCGATGTTGAACAGCGCGGCCTCGTGGGCCGCACGGGGCCCGGCCTGATGGCAGGCGTCGTGCAGGCAGACGCCGAAGTATTCGAGGAAGAAGCCGTCCCTCAGGGTCGACTCCACGCAAACGTTGGTGGCGACCCCGACGAACACCAGATTGCGGATGCCACGGGCACGCAACAGGCTGTCCAGGTTGGTGTTGTAGAAGCCGCTGTAGCGGGTCTTGGGCACCACCAGGTCCGCGGCCGCTGGTTGCAGTCGGTCGACCAGGGCATAGTCCCAGCCACCCCTGGCCAGCAGCTGCCCCTGCAGTTCGGGTCGCTTGCGCATGGTCTTGAGGGCATTGGACTTGTGCCAGTTGGGCGAACCCGGCCCGCCCGCCTCGCGATACTCCGGGTCCCAGCCATTCTGGAACCAGACCACCTGGATACCCGCGCCGCGCGCGGTCTCCACCACCGCGGCGACGTTCTCGATCACCGGGCCGGTGGCCGAGACATCGAAACCGGCCAGATCCAGGTAGCCACCCTGGCTGGCATAGGCGTTCTGCATATCCACCACGATCAGGGCGGTCTCGCTGGCCTTGAGCCGCAAGGGTTCAGGGCGCGCCGGCAGGGTCAGGGCTTCGCTATCGCCGTCAGGCAGGGCATAGCCCGCCAGGCTTTCCACAGCGTTCATCAGGCACTCTCCTTGAGCAGGTCGACGTGACGGCGGCTCTGCATCAGCGGCTGGATGCGCTCGCCGAAGTCGGTCACGCCCTGGACGAAGTCGTCGAAGGTCAGCAGCACCCCGCTGGCCCCGGGCACCTCGGCGATCTCGTCGAGCATCCGCGCCACGCTGGCGAAGGAACCCACCAGGGTGCCCATGTTGATGTTGACCGCCGAGGTCGGATCGGCCATCTGCCGTACATTGGTGTCGCTGCCGGACTTGGTGTCGGCGGCGGCCTGGGCGCCCAGCCAGGCGATGGCCTCCTCATCGGCACCGGCCTTGTAGTGCTCCCACTTGGCGCGGGCGGCCTCGTCGGTCTCGGCGGCGATGATCATGAACAGGGCGATGGAAGAGACCTCGCGCCCGGTCTTGGCGGTGGCCGCCTGCAGCCGCTCCACCGCCGGGGCGAAGGCCTTGGGCGTGTTGACGCCCTTGCCGAAGACGAAGCTGTAGTCGGCGTGTTCGGCGGCAAAGGCCAGGCCGGCGTCGCTCGCCCCGGCGCAGACGATCTCCATGGGCGCCTGAGGCTGGGGACTGACCCGGCAGTCCTCCATGCGGAAGTGCGCGCCCTGGAAGTCCGACTGGCCGGTACCCCAGAGGTCGCGCAGCACCTGGGCGTATTCACCGAGGTATTGATAGCGGCTGGCGAAGAACTCGTCCCCCGGCCAGAGCCCCATCTGGCTGTATTCGGGTTTCTGCCAGCCGGTGACCAGATTGACGCCGAAGCGGCCGCCGGAAATGCAGTCGATGGTGGCGGCCATGCGCGCGACGATGGCCGGCGGCAGGGTCAGGGTCGCGGCGGTGGCGAACAGCTTGATGCGCGAAGTCACCGCCGCCAGCCCGGCCATGAGGGTGAAGGACTCCAGGTTGTGGTCCCAGAATTCGGTCTTACCGCCGAAGCCGCGCAGCTTGATCATCGACAGGGCGAAGTCGAAGCCGTAGTGCTCGGCGCGCTGCACGATCTCGCGATTCAGCTCGAAGGTGGGCCGGTACTGGGGCGCGTTTTCCGACAGCAGCCAGCCGTTGTTGCCGATGGGAATGAAGACACCGATGTTCATCGCTCGCACTCTCCCGCAGTCAGGAATCGAGGCGCATCGAGATGCGCCGTGGCTGCAGGATCGGAGCAGAAAGCTTGCCAAGTCTTGAAATTTCAAGCCAATCAAACACTTGGGGAAAACCTCGAAATATATCCAGACCATTTGGTCCAGATCAGAGCACCTAGTTTGTGCAAGGCGCCCGAATCCGGGGCATGCAGGATGTCGGGCCATGCTAGAGTTTGGAGACCGGCGAGCTACCCTCTGGCATCCGCCGACGATTCGTCACCAGGAAGGTGCGAATCTCAATGACCGCACCTGAAGCTGTCCCTCCCGCTCGTCCAGCGGTCGGTCCGCGTCAGATGTCCATGCAGGCCCAAGGAGCAGTTCGTGAGTCAGGCCAGTGATCCTCCGCCGCGCAAGCCGCGTCAACCCAGCCCTGCCGCCCAGCAACGCCGGCAGCGTCAGATAGAAGCCAAGCGCGCCCAGATCCTCGGCGCCGCGCTCGATATCTTTTCCCGCTTCGGCCTGCACGGCGCCAGCCTGGATCAGGTGGCCCTGCAGGCAGACGTCTCCAAGACCAACCTGCTCTACTATTTCAGCAGCAAGGAAGATCTCTATGTCGCCGTGCTGCGCCAGCTGCTGGCGACCTGGCTGAGTCCCCTGCGCACCTTCAGCGAGGACCAGGATCCCCTCGACGCCCTGCGCGGCTATCTGCGCCATAAGCTGGAGATGTCCCGCGACTATCCCGCCGAGTCCCGGCTGTTCTGCCTGGAGATGGTCCAGGGCGCGCCGCTGCTGCTGCCGGAATTGCAGGGCAGCCTGCACGACCTGATAGACGAGAAGGCCCGGGTGATCCGTACCTGGATCGATGCCGGCCGGCTGGCACCGGTGGATCCGTACCAGCTGCTGTTCAGCTTCTGGGCCACCACCCAGCACTATGCGGACTTCAGGGTCCAGGTGCAGGCACTCTGTGGCCGTACCCTGCAGGATCCAGCCTTCTTCGACGAGGTTCTGCAAGGCCTGGAAACCCTGCTCATCGACGGGCTGCGCCCGCGCTTGAGAGGCTGAAACCCGGCTCAGGGCGCCAGGAAGAAGTCGGCGAACAACTCGCTCAGTCTCGGCCAGAGCGGCGCCGGCAGGTCGTGGGCCATGTCGGGTATCAGCTCGAAGCGGGCACCGGGAATGGCCCGGGCCACGGCGCGGCCACAGGCCGGACGCAACAGCGGATCCCGCGCCCCATGGACCACCAGGGTCGGCGCCTGGATGCGCTGGGCAAAGGGCCACAGATCGCCGCTGCCGAGCAGGGCGAACAGCTGCCGCTGCACCCCGTCCACATCCACGCCGCGCGCCAGGATCCGTTGCACCAGCCGTTCGAGATCCACCTCGCTCTGGCGATACCGCGGGCTCTCGATGCCGCGCAGCAGGGCCTTTTGCCGGGCGAGCGCCGCTTCCGCCGGCAGATCGGCCGGCGGCCGCAGCAGCAGGCTGCCAAGCAGCCTGAACGAGGGCGGCGGCAACAGCGGCTGATTGGTCGAGGAGAACAGGATGCCGAGCCGCGCGACCCGCTGCGGCCAGTCGGCGGCGAGGATCTGGGCGATCATGCCGCCCATGGAGCCGCCCAGCACGAAAGCGCGCTCCAGCCCCAGGTGATCGAGCAACCCGACCGCATCGGCGGCCATGGCTTCCAGGCGATAGGGCACCGCACTGGGCTTGCCCAGTTGCGCCCGCGCCAGCACCGGCCACAGCGAAGGCGGCCGTCCACCCGGCCAGCTCAGCCGCGAGGACTGGCCGACATCGCGATTGTCGAAACGGATCACCCGCAGGCCCCGGCGCACCAGGGCCTCGCAGAAGCCTTCCGGCCAGAGCAGCAACTGGGCGCCAAAGCCCATGATCAGCAGCAGCGCCGGATCGGCGGGATTGCCCCAGTCCTCGTAGGCCAGTTCGAGAGCACCGACCCGGGCGCGACCTTCACGTATGTCCATGGCTCCCCCGCGGAATGGGTAAAGGGTCATGCTACCCCAAGGCCGGCGCGGCGAAAGCGGCAGAACCCGGCGGTCACGCAGCGGAGCTGCGCTATGCTCGGGCAGACCTCCTCCAGAGACCATCGCCATGCCCGCAGCGCCCCTGGACTACCACCTGACCGACGAAGCGCGCGAAGACCTGCGCCAGGCCATCGCCGCGCCGCTGAGACGCTACAACGACAGCCAGGCTGGCCCAAGCGGCTACCGGGCCCTGGTCATCAGCCTGACCCGTGGCGGCGAATCCCTCGGCGGCCTCTGGGGCTACACCAGCTATGGCTGGCTCTATGTGCAGTTGCTGGCGGTGGAGGAAGTCGCCCGCGGCCAGGGCGCCGGCCGCGAGTTGCTGCGGCGCGCCGAGGCCGAAGCCCTGGCCCGCGGCTGCCACGGCGCCTGGCTCGACACCCATGAATTCCAGGCCCGCGGCTTCTACGAGCGGCTGGGCTACGAGGTGTTCGGCGAACTGGGAGACTATCCGCCGGGCTTTGCGCGGTACTTCTTGCGCAAGACACTGTGCCGATCGGCCGATTAGCGAGGGACCATGCGCGCTTTCCTGTTTCAAACGCTGGGTCTGGTAACGCTGTTGGCGCTGGCAGGCAATAGCCTGGCCGACCCTGGCATCAAGGTGATCGATGAGCGCGGCTGCCTGCTAGGCCTCACCACGGGCGGGCAAACTCGGACTCAGCCAACGCTGGACTTTGTCGGTGCCCACTACGATGAGCCAGGGATACGTCGGGAAGTGCTCTTGCAGATGGCGCAGACCGCCCTGGCCGCCGGCTGCCTGGCCGATGAGCCGGTCGATACCGGCGGCCTGACGCCACTCAACGCCGCCATCCTCTTCAATCGGCCGGACCTGGTCGCGCTGCTGTTGCGCTACGGTGCTGATCCGCAGCGACCTATCCGGCGTCCGGGCAAGGCGTCGGATGGTTGGAATTCCTATCAGCTGCAGGGCTTTCTAAAACAGAAACGGCCCCTCGATCGCAGTGCCATCGACCGCCTGCTGGACGAGCACCGTCAACGCAGCGCGCGCCCCTGACCGCTACAACGCCGTCAGGAAATTCCCTACCTGCGCATTTTCCTCGCCACCCTCCAGCAGCGGCACCTCGGCTTCGTCCTTGAGTTGCACGCCGGAGAGCTTGCGGCGATCCGCTTCGCGCATCAGGTAGAGCAGCTTGTGCGCCGCCAGGCCATAGGCGAGGCCTTCCAGGCGCACATTGGAGATGCAGTTGCGATAGGCGTCGTTGAGGCCCGGCCGTGGGCCGTAGGTGAAGTAGAGGCCAAGGCTGTCGGGCGAGCTGAGACCGGGGCGCTCGCCGATCAGCATCACCAGCAGGCGCGCCTTGAGCAGCCCGCCGATTTCATCACCCACGGCCACCCGGCCCTGCTCCACCAGGGTCACCGGCGCCCAGCGCCAGCCCTCGGCCTCGGCCTGGTCGGCCAGGCGCTCCAGGAACGGCAGCGCATGGCGATGCACCGCCAGGGCCGAGAGGCCATCGGCGATGACCACGGCGACGTCGAAGCCCTCGGGATGCTCGGCGGCATAGGCGCCGAGTTCGCGAGCGGACTCCGCGGACAACTTGCGTCCCAGATCCGGCCGTTGCAGATAGGTGTGGCGATCCGGCGCGGCGCTCTTCAGTACCAGGGTCTCGCGGCCCTGGGCGGCCAGGCCCTCACGCAGCGCCTGGTGATCGAAGGCCAGGTGCACCGCATCGCGGGCCTGGGCGTGGGCGGCCTGGAAGTCCAGCTGGGCCGACGTCGGCAGACTGGTGCCGGCCCGGCCGAGGGCGATGCGCGCCGGGGTGAGGCGCCGCAATTCGGCCCAGGGGTCGGGGCGGGCGGTGTCGTTGGGGTTCATGGGCAAGACTCCTGAGCGATTCGGTGTCTGTCTGGAAAGGCTATCGCGGCCATGGCGGTCCGCCGATGCGGCCGCTCCTACAGGGATAGACGCTCTCGTAGGAGCGGTCGCTACGGCGCACCGGCATGGCCGCGATAACCGCAACGCCTCTACAACTGCGCCAGCGCCCGCTGGAACGGCGCCGGCAAGCCCTCGCCCAGGCGGAAGCGGCCGTCTTCCAGGCGCAGGATGCCCAGGCGGTCGAGCCAGGCGGCGAATTCCGGCGCCGGCTGCAGGCCCAGCACCTGGCGGGCGTAGAGGGCGTCGTGGAAGGAGGTGGTCTGGTAGTTGAGCATCACGTCGTCCGAGCCCGGGATGCCCATGATGAAGTTGATGCCCGCCGCGCCCAGCAGGGTCAGCAGCATGTCCATGTCGTCCTGGTCGGCCTCGGCATGGTTGGTGTAGCAGATGTCGCAACCCATGGGCACGCCGAGCAGCTTGCCGCAGAAGTGATCCTCCAGCCCGGCGCGGATGATCTGCTTGCCGTTGTAGAGGTACTCGGGGCCGATGAAGCCGACCACGGTGTTCACCAGCAGCGGTTTGAATTGACGAGCCACGGCGTAGGCGCGCACCTCGCAGGTCTGCTGATCGACGCCATGGTGGGCACCCGCCGAGAGGGCGCTGCCCTGCCCGGTCTCGAAATACATGAGGTTGTCGCCCAGGCTGCCACGGCGTTGCGACAACCCGGCCTCGTAGCCTTCCTGCAACAGCGCTAGGCTGATGCCGAAGCTTTCGTTGGCGCCATGGGTCCCGGCGATGGACTGGAACACCAGGTCCACCGGTGCGCCGCGCTCGATGGCGGCGATGCTGGTGGTGACGTGGGTCAGCACGCAGGACTGGGTTGGGATCTCGTAGCGCTGGATCACGGCGTCGAGCATCTTCAGCAGTTCGCAGATGCCGCTGGTGCTGTCGGTGGCCGGGTTGATGCCGATCACCGCATCGCCGTTGCCATAGAGCAGACCGTCGAGAACGCTGGCGGCGATGCCGGCCGGATCGTCGGTGGGATGATTGGGCTGCAGCCGGGTCGACAGCCGTCCACGCAGGCCAATGGTATTGCGAAAGCGGGTCACCACCCGGACCTTCTGCGCCACCAGGATCAGGTCCTGGATGCGCATGATCTTGGACACCGCGGCGACCATTTCCGGGGTCAGTCCCGGCGCCAGGGCGGCGAGACTGGTCTCGTCGGCCGCCGCACCCAGCAGCCAGTCGCGGAAGCCGCCCACGGTGAGGTGGGCGACCGGGGCGAAGGCCTGGGCGTCGTGGCTGTCCAGGATCAGCCGGGTGACCTCGTCGGCCTCGTAGGGGATCACCGCCTCGCTGAGAAAGTGCTTGAGCGGCACTTCTGCCAGCGCCATCTGCGCTGCCACCCGCTCCACGTCGCTGCCGGCGGCGACCCCGGCCAGGACGTCCCCGGAACGCGCCGGGGTGGCCTTGGCCAGCAGTTCCTTGAGATCGGCGAAGCGCCAGGTCTGGCCACCCACGCTGTGCTGGAAACCGCTCATGCTACCTCCTCGGGTTGCGCTGCGCCGAGCCTGTTCAAAGGCTCGCGAGCTAGAGACAAACAAGGCGAACATGGCTGAGGAAGCGGATCGGACTCGCGCTCGAGTTTACGAGTGGTAAATGAGCATTCCGAAACCATTTTCAACGCCGTTTGGCCGACGCGCAGCAGACTTTCAACAGGCTCTCAGGCCTCGCCGAAGGCGGCGTCGGGTGCAATGTCGCCCTGTCTACGGCTGAGACCGCAGACCAGCGCGCCTATCACCATCAGCACCACGAAGACGCTGGCGATTACCGGGTTGTACCAGACCATGGCGACCAGGCAGACCACCGCCAGCACCAGGGCGATGGCCGGCACCACCGGATAGCCGGGGGCGCGGAAGGTACGCTCCAGGTTCGGCTCGCTACGGCGCAGCTTGAACAGACTGAGCATGCTCATGATGTACATGACGATGGCGCCGAATACGCTCATGGTGATCATGGCGGCGGTCAGGGTCAGGCCCTGCAGGCTGATCACGCCGTCGCTGAAGATCGCGGCGATGCCCACCACGCCACCCGCGAGCACCGCCCGGTGCGGGGTCTGGAAGCGCGACAGCTTGGCCAGGCCGCGGGGCAGGAAGCCGGCGCGAGCCAGGGCGAAGAATTGCCGGGAATAGCCGAGGATGATGCCGTGGAAGCTGGCCACCAGGCCGAACAGGCCGATGCCCACCAGCAGGTGCAGCCACACCGAACCCTCGCCCACCACGCCCTTCATGGCCTGCGGCAGCGGGTCGTTGATATTGGACAGGGCGCGCCAGTCGCCCACCCCGCCGGCAAAGATCATCACGCCGATGGCCAGGGTCACCAGGGTGAGGATGCCGGCGATGTAGGCCTTGGGAATGGTCCGCTTGGGGTCCTTGGCTTCCTCGGCGGCCATGGCCGCGCCCTCGATGGCGAGAAAGAACCAGATGGCGAAGGGAATGGCGGCGAACATGCCGCCCACCGCGGCCAGGGAGAACTGGTCCTGGCCCGCCCAGCCACCGCTGGTGAAGTTGGCCACACTGAAGCCCGGCGCCACCACCCCCATGAAGATCAGCAGCTCGATCACCGCCAGCACCGTGACCACCAGCTCGAAGGTAGCGGCAATGCTCACCCCGAGGATGTTCAGCGTCATGAAGATGAAATAGGCCGCTACCGCACAGAGCTTGGGATCGAGGGTGGGAAACTGCACGTTGAGGTAGGCGCCGATGGCCATGGCGATGGCCGGCGGCGCGAAGACGAATTCGATCAGGGTGGCGATGCCGGCGATGGTGCCCCCGGTGGGACCGAAGGCGCGCCGGCTGTAGGCGAAGGGCCCGCCGGCGTGGGGAATGGCGGTGGTCAGTTCGGTGAAGCTGAAGATGAAGCAGGTGTACATCACCGCCACCACCAGCGCGGTGATCAGAAAGCCCAGGGTCCCGGCGACACCCCAGCCGTAGCTCCAGCCGAAGTATTCCCCGGAGATCACCAGCCCCACGGCGATGCCCCAGAGGTGCAGGGTGCCGAGGGTCGGCTTGAGTTTCTCGTTGGTCATGACAGGCCACTCCCCGTGTAGCGACGTGATCCGAATGGGTCACCGCGATCCCGCGATGCCCGGCTTTTTCGAGCTTAAACAGCTCGGGGCCGTGCCGACTTGACCGCTTGGCACGGTCGTCGTGACCTCGGGTCAAGTCGGCGTTACCCCTCTTCCCAGGGTGCTACCCGGGACCGCACCACGCTGGTGCGATGCCCGATCACTCGCCCCGCGATGAAGCACGCCAAGAGGCTGATTAGCGTGAAGCCCTCGGCGTTCCAGCTCCACTGGAGGATCGCTTTCCACCCCGGGGCACAGCCTTTGCTTCATTCATGCCGATCTCCTCCCTGGACCCGCACCATGCCCCTGGCCGCCTCCGGCGTCGCCGCCCTTACCTCACCGTCGCGCAACCTCGGCGTGCTCTCCGCCGCCGCCAGCGGCCTGGACGCCGTCATCACCAGCCACGGCGGTGACGTCGATCGCATCTTCGGCACCGCCGGCATCGATCCCGAACAGCTGCAGCACCCGACGCTGAGCCTCGGTTTGGGCAACTACTGCCGGGTTCTGGAAGAGGCCGCCGCCCAGTCCGGCTGCGACAATTTCGGCCTGCACTACGGCGGGCAATTCAAGCCGCAGATGCTCGGCCTGCTGGGCTACGTGGGGCTCTGCTCACCCACTGCCGAGGCGGCGCTGCAGAACTTCGCCGGCGCCTTTCCCTTCCACCAGCACAGCACCCTGATCCAGCTGGTGGACGCCGGTGAGTGCTGGCGCTTCGACTACCAGGTACGCCACGGCGCCATCGTCGCCCGCCGCCAGGACGCCGAGCTGACCCTGGGCATGCTGCTCAACCTGCTGCGCCATGTGCTCGGGCCCACCTGGGCGCCGCGCGCGGTGCAGTTCGAACACCCGCGTCCCGAGGGCTGGCACGAGCACCGCCGACTGTTCGATGCCCCGGTCAGCTTCGGCCAGCCGTGCAACGCCATGCTGGTGCCCAAGGCCGACCTGCGCGACCGCGCCATGCCCGACCATGATCCGCTGCTCCTGCTGGTGGTGCAGGACGCCATCCGCCAACTCGGCCAGCGCCTGCCGCAGATGGAACTGCTCGAAGAGGTCCGTGCCTCGGTGCGCCTGGCGCTGCCCCTGGGCGAGCCCAGCCTGGAGTCCATCGCCCAGCGCCTGGACCTCTCCACCAGCCAGCTGCAACGGCGCCTGCGCGATCAGGGCGCGAGCTTCTCGGCGCTGGTCGAGGGCGTCCGCCGCGACCTGGCGCAGCATTACCTGCGGCAGCGGCTGCCGGTCAGCGACCTGGCGCCGCTGCTGGGCTATTCGGAGACGAGTGCCTTTTCGCGAGCGTTTCGGCGGTGGTTTCAGGTGAGTCCGCGGCAGTGGCGGCAGCAGGCGTAGGTTGGCGCGGAGCGGAGCGAAGCTCAACATTGCAAGGGTCCTGTAATTACTTGGTTTGTCGGTGCCCCAGTTGCTTATCGTGGTCTATTGGTGGCGCTTGTTTCGCCTGGCCGGCGACTTACTTTTCTTTGCTTGCGGATCGCCGCCCGGTGCAAAGAAAAGTAAGCGAAAGAAAGCACACCCCACGTTTCGGCCCTCCGCTACGCTCCGGGTCCCCTCGCTCCGGCGCTGCTCCGGAGGCAACGGCACGAAGGGGCTTCCTGCCCCTCGCGCCTTGCTCGGCGTCCTGCCTCGCATCCCCCTCCACAACACCTGCGCTCGGCCTCACTGACGGGGACGGGGCGCCAGCCTGGGAACTCGGTGTTCAAAGTATCTGTAGCGTGGAAAATCGCGTAGCGTTTTCCACTGTGCGAAGTGTTGAACATGGTGGACAAGGCTTCGCCGTTGTCCACGCTACGGACGGTTATGGCTCTTCAACTA
>NZ_WHOV01000063.1:0-75387 GCF_009765395.1 Pseudomonas sp. BAV 4579
CCGCGACGACTATCTCTACTACCAGCGCACCCAGGCCGGCGACGAATACGGCCGCAACTATCGCTGCCGTCGCCCCGCCAATGGCGACCTGACGCCCGATCCGGCGACCGAGGAGCTGCTGTTCGACGGCAATGCCATCGCCGACGGCGGCTTTCTTTCGGTCGGCCGCTTCACCATCAGCCCGGACCAGACCCGCCTCGCCTACAGCCTCGACCAGGTCGGTGACGAGACCTACCGGCTCTATGTGAAGGAGCTGGCCACCGGCATGGTGACCGAACTGCCCTTCGAGGAGTGCGACGGCAGCCTGACCTGGGCCAACGACAGCCGCACCCTGTTCTTTGGCGAGCGCGACGAATCCCATCGTCCGCACAAGCTCTATCGCTACCACCTGGGCGATGCCGAGCCGCAATTGGTCTTCCACGAGACCGACGGGCGCTTCTTCCTCGGCTGCTATCGTTCGAGCTCCGAGCGCAAGCTGCTGCTGCTGTCGCACAGCAAGACCACCAGCGAAGCCTGGGTACTGGACGCGGATCGGCCGGACGAGGCCTTTGTCTGCCTGGCGCCCCGCGAGGAAGGTCATGAGTACTTCCCCGATCATGGCGTCGATGGCTGGTACATCCGCAGCAATCAGGACGGCATCAACTTCGCGCTCTATCAGGCCGCCGAGGACAGCCCCACGCGCGCGCACTGGCAGCCGGTGGTGCCCCATGACCCGCAGGTGATGCTGGAGGATGCCAGTCTCGGCGCCCAGGCGCTGGTGCTGAGCCTGCGCACCGCCGGCCTGCCGATTCTAGAGGTGCGGCCCTACGGCCAGGCGCCCTATCGGGTCGACCTGCCGGACGAGGTCTACAGCCTCGATGCCATGGACGTGCTGGAATTCAACAGTCCGGTCATGCGCCTGCGCTACGAAGCGCTCAATCGCCCCGCCGAGATCCGCGAACTGGACCTTGCCAGCGGTACCCAGCGGGTGCTCAAGCAGGTGCCGGTGGAAGGTCCGTTCGACGCCGATGCCTATGAAAGCCGCCGCCTGTGGGCCATCGCCGCCGATGGCACCCGCATCCCCATCAGCCTGGTCGGTCGGCGCGACCTGCCGCAAAGCGCCCCGCTCTATCTGTATGGCTACGGCGCCTATGGCCACAGTCTCGATCCCTGGTTCTCCCATGCCCGCCTGAGCCTTCTGGATCGTGGCGTGCGCTTCGCCATCGCCCATGTGCGCGGCGGCGGCGAGCTGGGTGAAGCCTGGTATCGCAGCGGCAAGCTGGAACACAAGCAGAACACCTTCGACGACTTCATCGCCTGCACCGAGCATCTGCTGGAACAGGGTCTGACGACGCCGCAACAGGTGGTCATCAGCGGCGGCAGTGCCGGCGGTCTGCTGATCGGTGCGGTGCTCAACCAGCGTCCGGACCTCTATGCCGCCGCCATTGCCGAGGTGCCCTTCGTCGATGTGCTCAACACCATGCTCAAGCCGGACCTGCCGCTGACCGTGACCGAGTACGACGAGTGGGGCGATCCGAACGAACCCGAGGTGCGCGCGCGCATCGCCAGCTACGCGCCCTACGAAAACGTCAAGGCCCAGGCCTATCCGGCCATCCTGGCGGTGGCCGGCTATCACGACACCCGGGTGCAGTACTGGGAAGCCGCCAAGTGGGTGGCGCGGCTGCGCGAGCGGCGGACCGATCAGGCGCCCCTGCTCCTGCTCAAGACCGAATTCGGCGCCGGCCACGGCGGCATGAGCGGCCGTTACCAGGCCCTGCGCGACGTGGCCCTGGAATATGCCTTCGTCTTCCGGGTACTGGGCCTGACCGGCTAGGGAACGGCGGGGGCTCTGGGCAGGTCTTTTCCACAGCTAAAGGAGAATCTGCCATGCACCTAGATGCCCCCACTCCCACTCTCGCTCCTCCGCCTCGCGACGCGGCTACCATCAAGGGCGTCGAACGCCTGGCCTCCGTGGCCGGCGGTGGCCTGCTGATCAGCCGCGGCCTGGCGCGTGGCGGTCTGCTCGGCCTGCTGACCGGCGCCACTGGCGCTTGGCTGCTGAAACGCGGCCTGCGCGGTCACTGCTCGATCAAGAGCACCCTGACCAAGGTGCGTTTCGAGCGCGACGTCCGCCGTTCGCTGGCCTGGCATTCGGCAGCCTCCCAGACCCGCCGGATCGTCATCGCCCGCCCTCGCGATGAGCTCTATCGCTTCTGGCGCGACTTCTCCAACCTGCCGATCTTCATGCGCCATATCGAACGCGTGGACGTGCTCAACGACCGCTATTCCCACTGGGTGGTCAAGGCGCCCATGGGGCGTTTCGAGTGGGACGCCGAAGTCACCGACGACGTACCGGGTCGGCTGATCGGCTGGCGCTCCTGCGGTTACGCCGGCCTTAACAACCTGGGTTGGGTCAGCTTCGCCGATGTGCCCGGTGGCACCGAGGTGACGGCAGTCATGGCCTACGAGCCGCCAGCCGGGCGCCTCGGCCATCTGTTCGCCCGCCTGCTGCGTCGCGACCCCGGTACCCGCATCGCCCAGGACCTGGCCGAGCTGAAGGTGCTGCTGGAACGCGCCCACGCGGTCGGCGATCACTATGGCGCCGTCGAGCGCACCTCGCACATGGAGTCGCCGCTGGGCTGACCTCCGGCTGTAGCGCGGCGTCTCGTCCGGGACGCCGCTACCTTCCTCCAGGCCATTCAGCCCCGATTGGCTTATCTCGTAGCGACCCCTGAATCCGCTTTGCGACACCTCGGTGACAACCGGCGTGCGACCTCTTGCGACGCCTGGAAAAGCAATGTTAGCTTTCGAACAACGGAGCTTCTAATGACAGCTCGATAACATTGCGGATCCACACCTTGACCAAGCCGCTGTTCTTCCAAGCCCTCGAAGGTGCCTTCGCCGACCTAACGCCCACCGGCAAACGCGTCGCGGGCTACCTGTTGGCCAATCCGGAGAAGCTGCCCTTCGAGACCGCCGACAGCATCGCCCAGCGCACCAACACCACCGGCATTTCCGTGGGCCGGCTGCTGCGCTCGCTGGGCTATCGCAACCTCGACGACGTCAAGCAGAGCCTGAGAGACGAAGGCCTGGAAGCCTGGCGCATCACCGACCGCTTCAGTGCCTTTCGCCAGCAGAGCGGACGCAGCGACGCCCTGGACCGCTCCCTGGCCGCCGAGCTCGCCGCCATCGAGGACGTCTACCAGCTGGCCCGTGGCCCGGTGTTCGAACAGGTGGTCCGGCAGCTGACCGGCGCCGATGCCGTGTTCATCGCCGGTATCCAGACCACCCGCGGGGTGCTCGGCAGTTTTCACAGCCTGCTGGAATACATCCGCCCCAAGGCCTTCTACGTCGACGGCCTGGCGGGCACCTACGCCGACATCTTCAACAGCGGCTTCGCCCAGCCCTACCTGGTGGTGGCCGACTTTCGCGCCTATTCCAGCGTGACCCGCAAGCTCTGCGAGAGCGCTCGCGATGCCAGGCTGCCCATGGCGCTGATCACCGACTACCACTGCCCCTGGGCGCGGGATTACCCCGCCGACCTGCTGCAACTGCGGCTGGAAGTCAACCAGTTCTGGGACTCCCTGGCGCCGCTGGCCTGCCTGCTGAACCTGCTGGTGTCGGCGGTGGCGGATCGCTCGGGCGATGCCCTGGAACAGCGTCTGGCCAGCAACCGCGCCCTGCAGCAGCGCTTCGGGCAATTCGAATGAGCCCTGGCCCTCTTCTTCACCCCAAGGAAGCACCCCGTACCGTGAACCATCCAGAACTCGTCGAGATCGACGCCGACCACTACGGCGTAGCCATCCACCTGGTCTATGCGACCGCCGACAACCTGGCCGGCAAGGTGCTCTACCAGGACGCCCACTGCCTGCTGCACCGGGATGCCGCCGTCCGCCTGCACCGCGCCAGCGCGCTGGCGCAACAGGCCGGTCTGCGCCTGCAGGTGCTGGATGCCTACCGCCCGCCCTATGCACAGCAACTGCTGTGGCGGGTGCTGCCCGACGCCCAGTACGTGAGCGATCCGGCGCAGGGTTCGCACCACAGCCGCGGCGTGGCCGTGGACGTGACCCTGCTCGACGAGGCCGGTGAGCCGCTGGACATGGGTACCGGCTTCGACGACATGCGCGAGCTGTCGCACCTGTTCAATCCGGCACTGCCCGCCGCCGCCCAGCGCAACCGCCTGCTGCTGCTGGGCATCATGCAGAGCGCCGGCTTTACCTTCATCCCCAGCGAGTGGTGGCACTTCGAACTGCCCGACGCCCGTCGTTATGCGCTGATCGACTACCACCATCTCAGTCAGGAGGAGCTCGCCGCCCTGCTGAACTGATCCTGCCGGCGACCGGGTCATTCGAATCCGGCGCCGCGAGCTCTTTGCTCGACCGCCTTGCTCACTGCCGAAACACCCTTAGAGCCTGCCCAAAGGCTGCTGTGCGTCGGCCAAACCGCGTTGAAAATGGCTTCGGAATGCTCATTTACCACTCGCAAACTCCGCTTCCTCAGCCCTTTTCACCTTGTTTGGCTCTAGCTCGCGAGACTTTGAACAGGCTCTTACAAACCCAAACAATCCGAGGTACCGGCATGTTCTCGTCTTCGCGCACCCACGTTTCATCGGCGTCCCGCGTGCTCGCCCTGGTTTCCTTGCTGGGCCTCGGCGCCTGGCAACCGGCCAGCGCCGCCACCGCGACCGACACCCTGGTCATCGGCAAGCCTGCGGATCTGCAGACCGTCGATCCGGGCGTGACCTTCGACAACAACGACTGGACCGTGACCTACCCGGCCTACCAGCGCCTGATGCGCTACAAGGTGGAAGACGGCAAGGGCAGCACCGACGTCGAAGGCGACCTGGCCAGCGGCTGGACCGTCTCCCCCGACAACCTGGTGTGGACCTTCACCCTCAAGCCCGGCAACAAGTTCGACGATGGCAGCGAGGTCACCGCCGAGGCGGTCAAGTTCTCCGTCGAGCGCCTGATGAAGCTCAAGCAGGGCCCGTCCAGCATTTTCCCGGCGGACATGACGGTGACCGTGGTGGATCCGCAGACGATCAGATTCACCCTGCAGAAGCCCTTCGCGCCCTTCCTCTTCGCCCTGGCCCACGATGGCGCCAGCGTGATCAACCCCAAGGTGGCCAGCACCCACGGCAAGGACGTGGACGCCTGGCTGGCCGGCCATACCGCCGGCTCCGGCGCCTATCGCCTGGCCGCCTGGCAGAAGGGCCAGTCGCTGACCCTGGAGCCCAACCCGCACTACGCCGGCCAGGCCCCCACGCTCAAGCAGGTGGTCATCCGCATCATCGCCGAGCCTTCGGTACGGCGCCTGCAACTGGAACAGGGCGACCTGGACATCATCGAGGACCTGCCCGAAGACCAGGTCAAGGCGCTGGCGCAGAAGTCCGGCTTCGTCACCACCGCCTACCCCTCGCTGCGGGTGACCTACCTCTACCTCAACAACAGGCGCGCGCCCCTGAACGACGTCAACGCGCGCAAGGCCGTGGTCGACTCCCTCGACTACCAGGGCATCGTCGAAGGCATCGCCATGGGCAAGGCCAAGCTCATGAACGGCCCGATCCCGGACGGCATGTGGGGCCATGATCCAAGCCTGCCAATGCCCAGGCAGGACCTGGAAGCGGCCCAGGCCGCCCTGGGCAAGGCGCCCAAGGTGCGGGAGCTGCAATTCCTCTACTCGGACAAGGATCCGGCCTGGGAACCCATCGGCCTGACCCTGCAGGCGGGCCTGGGCACCCTGGGCGTCAACCTGAAGATGGAGAAGCTGGCCAACGCCACCTTCCGCGAACGCCTGGGCAAGGGCGACTTCGATGTCGCCATCGGCAACTGGAGTCCGGACTTCGCCGACCCCTACATGTTCATGAACTTCTGGTTCGACAGCACTAATGCGGGACTGGCGGGCAACCGCGCCTTCTACAGCAATCCCAAGGTGGACCAGCTGCTGCGCGACGCCGCCAGCGTCAGCGACGTGGCCCAGCGCAAGGCGCTGTACCAGGAGGCCCAGAAGATCGTGGTGGGCGACGCCGCCTACGCCTACATCTACCAGAAGGCCTACACGGTGCCGATGCGCGCCGCGGTCAAGGGGTACGTGTTCAACCCCATGCTCGAACAGGTCTTCGATTTCGCTGCGATGTCCAAGTAAGGGCGACGGGTGCCGGCGCGCTCCGGCACCCGCCTCGCGAGGTATGCCATGGCCTTCTTCCATCTGCTGCGCAAGCAGCTGACCGATATCCTCATCGTGGTGATCGGGGTGTCCCTGATCACCTTCGTCATCTCCCACCTGATCCCGGGCGATCCGGCGCGGCTGATCGCCGGCGAGCGTGCCAGCGATGAAATCGTTGCCGGCATCCGTCAGCAACTGGGCCTGGACCTGCCGCTCTACCAGCAATACTTCCGCTACATGGGAGACCTGCTGCAGGGCGACCTGGGCCAGTCGATCCGCACTCATCGCCCGGTGCTGGAAGACTTGCAGCTGTTCTTTCCGGCCACCCTGGAGCTGGCCCTGGCCGCGCTGTTGCTGTCGATCCTCATTGGCGTGCCCCTGGGCGTGCTCTCGGCGGTCTACAACAACCGCTGGATCGATCACATCAGCCGTACCCTGGCGGTGGCCGGCATCTCCACCCCGGCCTTCTGGCTGGGCCTGGGGCTGATCGTGCTGTTCTACGGGCACCTCGGCTGGCTGCCCGGCGGCGGGCGCCTGGACCAGGGGCTGACGCCACCGCCAGCGGTGACCGGCTTCTATCTGATCGATACCCTGCTGGCGGGCGATCTCACCGGCTTCGTCAGCGCGGCCAGGCACCTGTTGCTGCCGGCGGTGACCCTGGCCTTCGTCAACCTGGGCGTCATCACCCGGCAGATCCGCGGCGCCATGCTCGAACAGCTGGGCGAGGACTATATCCGCACCGCCCGCGCCTATGGCCTGTCGCAGACCACCGTGGTGCTGCGCCATGCGCTGCCCAATGCGCTGATTCCCTCCATCACGGTGATCGGCCTGGCGCTCGGCGACCTGCTCTATGGCGCGGTGCTCACCGAGACCGTGTTCGCCTGGCCGGGCATGGGCGCCTATGTGGTCAAGTCGATCCAGGCGCTGGATTTCCCAGCGGTCATGGGCTTCGCCATCGTGGTGTCCTTCATCTACGTCCTGCTCAACCGCTTCATCGACCTGCTCTACCGGCTGGTCGATCCCCGCATCGGCAAGGTGAACTAGCATGACGACCCTGATCGCTGCGCGCCCCCGCTGGCGCGAGCAGACCGCCTGGCTGGCCTGGCGCATCCGCCGCAATCCGCTGATGCTCACGGGGCTGGTGATCACCCTGCTGGTGCTGCTGTGCATGGTCGCCGCGCCCTGGCTCGCGCCCTATCAGCCCAACGCGCTGAAACTCACCGCCCGCCTGCAGGCACCCAGCGCCCTGCACTGGTTCGGCACCGACGAGGTGGGTCGCGACCTACTCAGCCGGGTGATCTACGGCAGCCGCCAGTCGGTGGGTGTCGGCCTGTTCGTGGCCTTTGCCGCCTGCGCCAGCGGCGGCCTGCTCGGCTGCCTGTCGGGCATCGTCGGCGGCGCCTTCGATCGGCTGACGATGCGCCTGATGGACATCATCCTCTCGGTGCCTTCGCTGGTGCTGATCATGGCCCTGGCCGCCGCCCTCGGGCCGAGCCTGTTCAACGCCATGCTGGCCATCACCCTGGTGCGCATTCCCTTCTATGTGCGCCTGGCGCGCGGCCAGACCCTGAGCATCCGCCAGCTGGCCTACGTCCAGGCAGCGCGCACCTTCGGCGCCGGCAAATGGCACCTGGTGCACTGGCACGTGGCCCGCAACGCCATGCCGCCGCTGCTGGTGCAATTCAGCCTGGACATCGGCAACGCCATCCTCATGGCCTCGGCGCTGGGCTTCATCGGCCTGGGCGCCCAGCCGCCCACCGCGGAATGGGGCGTGATGGTCGCCAGCGGCCGCAATTTCATCCTCGACCAGTGGTGGTACTCGACCTTCCCGGGCCTGGCGATCCTGGTCACCGCCATCGGTTTCAACCTGCTGGGCGATGGCATCCGCGATCTGCTCGATCCTCGCCAAAAGGGCAAATGACATGGGCCAGCCCGTTCTGCACATCGACCAGTTGAATCTGGAATTCCCCGGCTTTCGCAGCAGCGCCAAGGCGCTCAACGGCGTCAGCCTGAGTGTGGCCCCCGGCGAGATCGTCGGCGTGGTGGGCGAGTCCGGTTCGGGCAAGTCGGTCACCGCCATGCTCACCCTCGGCCTGTTGCCCCCCGGCAGCTACCGGGTCACCGGCGGCAGCGTCAACCTGGTGGGCCACGACATGCTCGCCTTGAGCGAGCGCCAGCTGATGGAGGTGCGCGGCCGCGAGGCGGCGATGATCTTCCAGGAGCCGATGACCGCGCTCAATCCGACGCGGCGCATCGGTCGCCAGCTGCTGGACGTGATTCGCCGCCATACCGCGCTGGATGCCGCCCAGGCTCGCACCAAGGCAATCGAGTTGCTCAAGGACATGCACATCGCCGATCCCGAGCAGATCCTCGAACGCTATCCCTTCGAGCTGTCCGGCGGCATGCGCCAGCGCATCATGATAGCCCTGGCCTTCTCCTGCGATCCGCAGCTGCTGATCGCCGATGAGCCGACCACCGCACTGGACGTCACGGTGCAGCGCCAGGTGCTGCTCCTGCTGCGCGAGAAGGCGCGGGCCCGGGGCACCGCCATCCTGCTGATCACCCATGACATGGCCCTGGTCGCGCAATTCTGCGATCGCGTCTATGTGATGTACGCCGGCGGCATCGTCGAACAGGGGGCTACCGCGGCGGTCATGCAGGCACCCCGACATCCCTATACCCAGGGCCTGCTGGCCTGCCTGCCGGAAAAGGCGGTGCCGGGCAGCGACCTGGCCAGCATCCCCGGCCAGGTGCCCAACCTGACCCAGCTGCCTGGTGGCTGCAGCTTCAAGGATCGTTGCAGTCGGCGCCAAGAGCGCTGCGAGACGCGCCCCGCGCTGCTGCCGACGGACACCCCCGATCACCTGAGCGCCTGCTGGCTGCAGGCGGAGGACGCCCCGGCATGAACACCCTTGCTCCGCCTGCCGTACCGCTGCTGGAACTCAGCGGCGTCGAGGTGCGTTATCCGGTGGGCCGCGACTGGCTCGGGCGCACCAAGGGCCAGGCCCATGCCCTCAACGGCATCGACCTGCGGCTCTTTCCCGGTGAGACCCTGGGCGTGCTCGGTGAGTCCGGCTGCGGCAAGAGCACCCTGGCCCAGGTCCTGATGGGGCTGGTGGCGCCGGTGAGCGGCTCCCTTCGAGGCACGGCCCGTGGCGAGCGCAATATCCAGATCGTCTTCCAGGACCCCCAGTCTTCGCTGGATCCGCGCCTGCCGGTGTGGAAGCTGATCACCGAGCCGCTGGTGGTGCGGGGTCGCAGCTCCGCTGTCGAATTGCGCGCCCTGGCAGAGCGCCTGGCGCTGCAGGTCGGTATCCGTCCCGAATACCTGGATCGCTACCCGCACCAGTTTTCCGGTGGTCAGCGTCAGCGCATCGCCATCGCCCGGGCGCTGTCGTCGGACCCGGACGTCATCATTCTCGACGAACCCACCTCGGCCCTGGACATCTCGGTACAGGCCCAGATCCTCAACCTGCTGGCCCAGCTGCAACGCGATCGCGGCCTGACCTTCGTGCTGATCTCCCATAACGTCTCGGTGGTGCGCCACCTGGCCGACCGGGTGGCGGTGATGTACCTGGGGCAGATCGTCGAGCTGGGGGCGGCGGCAGAGGTGCTGGAGCAGCCCAGCCACCCCTATACCCGGCTGTTGCTGGAGGCGGTGCCGCGGCTGGATCAACCGCTCACCGGCGATGCCGCGGCGCAGCGCACCGAGTTGCCGGGCAACCGGGTGCTGCCGACGGGCTGTTTCTTTCGGGATCGCTGTCCGCAGGCGGGCGCCGGTTGCGAACGACCCCAGGCGCTATTGCCAGGTGAGTGGGCGGAGGTACGCTGCCATCGCGCAACGGGCCTGACCGCGCCGCTGCGGAGCAGCCCCGCGGTGGTCTGAAGCCGGGGTCAGCCCGCGCGAAAGATCAGATAGTCTTCCCAGTCGTCTTCGGCGACCTGGGTCTCGCTGAGCATGCGGCCGGACTGGGAGATGCCGGCCTTGTGCACCGCCTCGCGGTCGTCGCAGATCAGCGGGTGCCACTCCGGCAGATCCTTGCCTTCGGCCACCAGGCGATAGCCACAGGTGGGCGGCAGCCAGGCGAACTGGTCGGCCTGGGCCGGCGTGAGCTGGATGCAGTCGGGAACGAAGCGGGTACGCTCGGCGTAGCGGCTGCACTGGCAGGTCTTGAGATCCAGCAGCTTGCAGGCGATGCGCGTGTAGTAGACGGCGCCATCGTCCTCGTCTTCGAGTTTCTGCAGGCAGCACAGGCCACAGCCGTCGCACAGCGACTCCCACTCCTGGGCATCGAGCTGATCGAGGGTCTTGCGCTTCCAGAACGGCTGGGTGATGGCGGCCATGGCAGAGATCGTGGCAAGGAGAGGGGGCGCGCAGTCTAGTGCCGCACGCCGCGAGCGCCAAGCACCGTTCGCGCCCTTGTCGACTCCGCCCGACCGGATTACCGTGCCGGACTCCCCTTTCCTCCCGTGGTGAAGCCATGACCAGCAGCAGCCGTACGCCCCAGTATCCCGTCGATTCCCAGTTCGTCCAGCGCTGGTCGCCCCGCGCCTTCGACCCGGTCGCCATCGAGGAAGAGACACTGCTCGGCTTCATCGAGGCCGCGCGTTGGGCGCCGTCAGCCTTCAACGCCCAGCCCTGGCGCTTCCTCTATGCACGCCGCGACGACGCCCACTGGGCGCAGTTCCTGTCGCTGATCAGCGAATTCAACCGCGGCTGGGCACAACACGCCTCGGCCCTGGTGATCATCCTGTCGAAGACTACCCTGCTGCGCGCCAGCAGTGGCGAGGAAGTCCCCTTCCCCAGCCACAGCTTCGACGCCGGTGCGGCCTGGGCCTATCTGGCGCTGCAGGCGACCAATGCCGGCTGGCACGCCCACGGCATGGCCGGGATCGACCGCGAAGGCATCCAGCGTGAGTTGAAGGTGCCGGCGGCGTTCAAGGTCGAGCTGGCGGTGGCCATCGGCAAGCTGGGCGACAAGGCCAGCCTGCCGGAGTCCCTGCAGGGGCGCGAGTTACCCAGTCCACGCCTGACCGTCGAAGAGCTGGCGGTGGCCGGCCCCTATACCTTCGACTGAGCGGCCAGGTCGACGGCGCCGCGCAGGGGCTGCCCCTGTTGCAGGCACCGAAGATTGTCGAGGAACAACCGGACCGCCGCCGCCGGCGGCGTGGGTCCGGCGACATGGGCGGTGAGGTGCAGGTTGGGCGTCCGCCAGAAGGGGTGCTCGGCCGGCAACGGCTCCTGACGGAACACGTCCAGCACCGCCCCGGCCAGCCGCCCGCTCTCCAACGCGGCGATCAGCTCGGCGTCCACCACGCTGGTGCCGCGTCCGGCATTGATGAACAAGGCACCTGCAGGCAAGGCGGCGAAGAAGTCCGCATCGTAGAGATCCCGGGTGCTGCCGCTGTCCGGCAACAGATTGACCACGAAGTCCGCATCCCGCGCCGCCTGGCGCAGTTCCGCGAGCGGCACCACCCGGACAAAGCCAGGCAAGGTCCGCGCACTGCGGGCGACGCCGGTGAGGAGCATGCCGAACGGCGCGAACAGGCGGGCGATGTCCTGGCCGATGTCCCCTGCCCCGACCAGCAGCAGCCGCCGCCCGGCCAGGGTGCCTGGCGCCCGGGTATCCCAGCGTCCTTCCTGCTGACTGAGCTGCCGCGCCGCCACCTGGCGCTCAAACTGCAGCAGATAGGTCAGGACGTATTCGCCGATGCTCTGGCCGAACAAGCCCACCGCCCGGCTGAAGCGATAGTCGCAGGGCAGATCCGCCGCCAGCAGCGGTGCGTAGCCGGCCCAGGTCGATTGCAGCCAGAGCGGCTTGACGCCCTGGCGCAACAGGGCCGCGGCGCGAGCGGGCTGGCCAAGCCAGAAGCACGGCTGTTGCGCCAGACGCACGGCCGCGGCCGGGTCCGCCGGTACCTGCAGGTCCAGCTCCGGCGCCCATTGGCGCCAGGCATCGACATAGCCGGTCGGCGCGTCTTCCAGCAGCAGGACGGCGGTCATAGCGGATCGTTGAGCCGCAGCAGCTCCTCAGGCAGGTGCTCGAGGTAGTCATCGCGCTCCAGCTCCGGCGGCGGCATCTGCAGGTGATAGCCCTGCTTGGCGATGTTCTCGAGGACCTTGGCGACGTCTTCCCGGGCCAGCTTGCGTTCCGGGGTCAGCACGAACTCAAAGGCCAGCGCCGGCGGGCCGAAGACTGCGAGCAGGCCCTCGGGGACGGGTTTCAGGCCCTTGAGCTTGTCGACATAGAGGTACATTTCCGGCTTGCGCGGACTGCGGTAGATGGAGCAGAGCAGTTTCATGGGGTGTCTTCCAGGGGCGCCGGCGGGGTGCGTTGCGCCTGCAGATGATCGAGAAGGGCCTGGCCGAAGCGCTCGCGGCGCCAGCCGCGCAGATTCGCCGGCAGCTGGTAGTCGCCATCAGGCCAGCCGGTGAGCAGCAGGGCTTCGAGCACCTTCTTGCGCAGCATCAGTTCCGGCGCCATGCCCAGGGCCTCGGCATCCCGTTCGCCGATGGCGCGCAAGGCCTTGAGCAGCGGCGACGCCTCATGGGGCAAGGGTTCGGCCTGCAGCGCCGGCCATTGCTCAGCCGGGGTGGCCGCGCCTTCGGCGATCAGTTCCAGCAGGGTATCGCCATCCTGGCGCACGGTGCGCGGGTGCATGTCGTCGATGCGCGCCAGGGCCTGCTTGTCGGTGGGCTGGAAACGCGCCAGCGGCCACAGCGAGCGTTCACGCAGGACATGGTTGCGCGGCTGGTCGCGCTCGCGGGCCTTGACCTCGCGCCAGTGGCAGAGCACCCGCAGCACCGCCAGTTGCTGGCGCGACAGGCGCCAGGCCAGCTTGACGTCGCGATAGGCTTCCCAGGGATCGCTGATGCGGCGCAGATTGGCCACCAGCTCGGCGCCATCCTCCAGCAGCCAGGATCGCCGCTGGTCATCCAGGCGCGCGTCGAGATAGAGATAGACATCGACCAGATAGGTCACGTCGGCCGCCGCGTAACGCTCCTGCAGCGGCGTCAGGGGGCGTTGCAGCCAGTCGGAGCGGGTCTCGTCCTTGGGGATGTCGATATTGAGCACTTCGCCGACCAGCCGCGAATAACCCATGGAATGGGCCAGCCCCAGATAGGCCGCCGCCAGCTGGGTGTCGTACAGCGGCTGCGGCAGGCTGCCGGTCAGGCGCAGCAACACTTCCAGGTCTTCGCTGCAGGCGTGCAGCACCTTGACCACCGCCGGGTCCTCCAGCAGCGCGGCGAAGGGTGTCCAGTCACCGATGCACAGAGGATCGACCAGGTAGGCCTGTTGGCCGTCGCCGATCTGGATCAGGCCGGCCTTGGGATAGAAGGTGTCGACCCGCATGAATTCGGTGTCGAGGGCGATGAAGGGCAGGGTCTGGCACCGCGCGCAGAGGGCGGCCAGCGCCGCGTCGTCGCGGATCCAGTGAGGGGCAGAAGTCAAGGGCGCACTCCGAACAGATGAGCCGACAGTATAAGCTACCCGGGCCGCTTCTTCGGTGCCGCTTGACGCCCCTGTCATACACCGGGAAGCGTGGCACTCAGCGGCTTTCCAGGCGGGTTCGTCGGATGAACGCCTGATGACCGCCCCGAACCAAACGTGACCGAATAGTTTTTTTTGTATTCGCAGGCAGGGCCTGCTAAAAGCTGAGTGTGCGCAGGTACTCACTCGGACTTGGGAATCCGCGGAGGTAAGCGCTTCTCGCCTTTCAATGGAGCTGCAAGAGCATGAAAACAATAAAACTGACCCTACTTGCATTGGCCGTTTCGAGCGCTTCCGGCTATGCCCTGGCGAACGGTCTGGCCATCAACGAACAGAGTGTCAGCGGGATGGGTACCTCCTTCGCCGGACGCTCTTCCTCCGCGCAGGACGCTTCCACCATCTATGGCAACCCGGCCGGCATGTCGCGCCTGGGCCGCGAGGTGTCCCTGGGTGGCGCCTACATCCACGCCAAGGTCGACATCAAGGACGTCAACGCCCGTTATGCCAATGGCCAACAGGTGCCCGGCAGCAACGACGGCGACATGGTGCCCAACTCGGTGGTGCCCTTTGGTTATTTCGTAACTCCAGTGGATGACCGCCTGCACTTCGGTCTAGGCATGTACGTTCCCTATGCGCTGATCAGCAATTACGAGCACGCCTTCCAGGGCCGCTACCAGGGTCAGGCGAGCAAGGTGGAAGTGATCACCATCCAGCCCACCGTCAGCTACAAGATCACCGACAAAGTCTCCATTGGCTTCGGTCCAACCATCAACCGTCTTGAAGGCAAGCTCAACAGCAACCTAAGCGCTGGCGCGTTCGGTGGCGGCGATGCGCAGGTCAAAATCAAGGGCGACGACACTGCCTATGGTTTTAACGTCGGCGTACTTGCGGACCTCACCGATGACCTGACCTTCGGCCTGACTTATCACTCCAAGGTCAGCTACAAGCTCAAGGGCCACACTGAGGTCACTGACGCGGCAAGTGCAAACCCCACCTTTAACGCTATCCTGGGACGGCTTAATGGCAAATACGACGCCAACCTCAACATTACTCTCCCGGAAAGTAGCGACGCGTCCTTTAACTATCGTCTGAACAACGACTGGACGCTCTACGCTGGGGCTACTTGGACCCGCTGGAGTCGCTTGGACGCCATCACCGTCGAGAACGAAGGCACCCCCACCCTGCCGGTGCTAGGCAACCGCCTCGGCGAAATTACCGAAGAATTCAACTGGAAGGACACTTGGTCTTACGCGGTGGGTGCCTCCTATCAGTTGAATCCCCAGTGGGTGCTGCGCGCAGGTATGGCGCTTGACCCCTCGCCAGTGGACAACGCCGATCGCAACGTGCGCGTCCCGGTCGGCGATCGCAAAACCTTCTCCTTGGGCGCCGGTTGGTCCCCGACCAAGGAGATGACCATCGACGTCGCCTACGCGTACCTGTGGGAAGACAACGTCAAAGTCAACCGCGCCCCTGATGCCCTGCGCGGTGGCTACAGCGCCAAGTACGACAACAGCGCCCACGGCCTGGGCGCCCAGCTGACCTACCGCTTCTAAGCGCCAGGGTCCGCTAGCGGAGCCGCCGCCAGGCGGCTTCGTGCTTTCCGGGCCCTCAATCCATCCGCACCACCACCTTGCCGAAGGCGCCCCGCTCCAGATGGGCCAGCGCCGCCGGCAGTTCGGCCAGGGCGTATTCGGCCGCCAGCGTCGGCGTGATGCCGGCCTGGTCGATCCAGCGCACCAGGTCCTCCAGCGCCCGGCGACTGCCGACAGCGATGCCCTGGATGCGCGCCCGTTTCGCGAACAGCGTGGCGCAGGGAATCTGCAGCTGGAATCCTTCCAGGACGCCAACCACGGTGATCACACCGCCTGGGGCGAGGGCCTCCAGGGTTCGCCCCAGATCGCCACCCGCCACCTCCACGGCAATGTCCACGCCCCGTCCGCCCGTGGCCTGCCACGCCTGCTCGGCCCAATCCGGCTGGGTGCGATCTATCACCCGCTGAATGCCCAGGGCCCGCGCCCGCTCACGCTTGTCGGCACTGGCGCTGGTGAGGATCACCTGGGCGCCCAGGCTGAGCGCCAGCTGCGCGGCGAACAGCGAGACGCCACCGCTGCCCTGTACCAGCACCCACTGACCGGCTTGCAGCCGACCCACCTCGACCAGGCTGTGCCAGGCCGTCAGACCGGCGCACACCAGGGTACTGGCAGCGCCGTCGTCCAGGCTCTGCGGCGCGGCGACGAGATTGTCCTCGTGCACCTCGACATAGTGGCTGAGTACCCCAGGCAGGTCGGCGCTGCCGAATGCCGCATCGGCTGCCTGAGCGGGCACGGGTTGTTCGAGCCAGTCACGCCAGAAGGTGTTGATCACTCGCTGGCCAACGCCGACCCGGCTCACCCCTTCACCCACGGCCACGACCTGACCGGCCAGATCCGACCCCGGCACCAGGGGAAACCGCAGCGGACTGCCCATGCCGTCCTCCAAGATCAGGCGGTCGCGATAATTGAGTGATACCGCCCCTACCCGCACCACGACCTGATGCGGGCCAGGTCGAGAGAGGGGCGCTTCGGCCAGCCGCAGGTTGGATGAGCCGTAGTCGTGCAGTTGCCATTGCCAGGTGGTGGACGGAAGCATGGGAGGTCCTCGATGAATGCTGTCCCCCAGCTTATTGAATAGCTACCAGCTCTGGCTGCGCGATAAATTCTCCACATTGAATAGTCAGGCGCGACAATCGAGATGATCAGAGCAGATTCCCTGGGTAGCATCGCCGCCTTTGTCCAGGCCGTGCAGTCAGGCAACTTCAGCAGCGCGGCTCAACGGCTGCACCTGTCACGCTCGGCCGTTGGCAAGACGGTCGCCCGCCTGGAAGAGCAGTTGGGTGTCCCCCTGTTCCAGCGCACCACACGCAGCCAGAAACTCACCCTGGAAGGCGAGCTGTTCTATCAGCGCTGCCTGCGCATTCTGGCGGAGCTGGAGGGCGTCGAGGACGACCTCGCCCCTGGGCGCCCTACCCCACGCAGCCGACTGCGCCTGAGCATGCCGGTCCTGCTCGGTCGCCGCTGTCTGGCGCCCATCCTGCTCGAGCTGGCTGAACGCTGGCCGGATCTGCACTTCGAGTTGTCCTTCAACGATCGCAAGGTGGACCTGCTCGAAGAAGGCATCGACCTGGCGATCCGCAGTGGTCCGCTGGATGACACACCCGGCCTGCGCAGCCGGCGACTGGGCGAGGACCTCATGGTGGTCTGTGCGGCTCCCGCGTGGCTGGCCCGCCATGGGAAGCCGCGCACCCTGGATGAACTCGCCCGGCAGCCGGCCGTGCTCTACAGTCGCGGTGTCGAGGGTGCCGGTTGGGTGTTCCAGGACCCGGTGGGCCGGATACTGGAGGTGCGACCGCCCGCCCGGATCCTGCTGGACGATCTGGACGCCATGCTGCTGGCGACCTGCCGCGGCCTCGGCGTCACGCGTCTGCCGAACTGGCTGGTGGCCTCGGCCTTGCGCGAGGGTCGGCTGGTGGCGCTGAGCTTTGCCGAACGCGCCCGGCCCATCGCTTTGCAGGCGGTCTGGGCCGACACGCGCCAGCTACCCCTGCGGGTACGCCTGGTGCTGGATGCCTTGATCGAGCGGCTGCCGCCCTTGCTCGCTACACCTGGACTGGCGTGGCCCGAGCCCTCGCCTACGCCCTGAGCCCCCAGTGGCCCTGCTCCTGCTCGGCGTACCAGCGCTGGAAGTCTTCCAGCGACAGAGCGCCGGCCACCAGCTGGCCCTGGATCTGGTCGCAGCCCAGATCGGTGAGGACCTGCAGGGCCTGGGGGGTTTCCACGCCTTCGGCCACCACCCGCAACCCGCGCAACTGGCCGAGCTGGACCAGCAGCCTGATCACCTCCTGATCGCCGGACAGCTGGCAGTGTTCGATGAATTGCCGATCGATCTTCAGCTCGTCGATGGGAAAGCTGCTCAGGCAGGCGAGCGAGGAATGTCCGGCGCCGAAGTCATCCAGCGACAGTTCGAAGCCCATGGCCTTGAGCTGGCGCAGGCAGTCGAGCACCTGCACCGGATTGCTCATGGCGCGGGATTCGGTGATCTCCAGGCAGAAGCCGGCGGCGACGGCACCGGTCTCGTCCAGCAGCCGGCCGATGCGGGCGATGAAGGCCGGGTGCTCCAGGTCCAGCAGCGACAGATTGACGTTGAGCTTGAGGGCGCCCAGCTGCCGCTCGCGCTGCAGGCGCATGCAGCGCTCCAGCACCCAGAGGGTGATGTCGCAGATCTTGCGACTCTGTTCGGCGATGCCGACGAAGGCGTCCGGCTTGAGCAGCCCCAGTTCCGGATGCTGCCAGCGGATCAGGACCTCGGCGCCTTCCACGCGACCATCGGGTAGCGCGATCTTGGGTTGCAGATAGAGGCGCAGTTGATCGTGGTCCACGGCCAGGTCCAGGGCGTCGAGCATGGCGATGCTGAGCTGGCGCTGACGTTCCTGGTCCGGATCGTGGAAGGCGAAGGGCAGCTGGCGCCGGCGCGCATCCTGCAGCGCGGTCTCGGCGTTGGCCAGCAGGGCCTCGGCGCTGGCGCCATGTTCGGGGTAGCAGGCGATACCGAAGGTGATGCGCAGCGACACCCGCTGGTTGCCGCTGACGAAGGGCTTTTCCACCAGGTTGCGCAGCGACAGCAGCGCCGCCTCCGCCGCGGCGTCGTCGAACCAGGGCAGCAGCAGGACGAAGGTGTCGGCGCCGATCCGCGCCACGCCATTCTCTTCCGGCGCCGCGACCCTCAGCCGACGCGCCAGGTGGCGCAGGATCTTGTCGCCACCTTCCTGGCCGAGCAATTCGTTGATGTTGCGGAAGTTGGCCACATCCAGCAGCAGCACGGCGAAGCGCCCGGCCGCGGCCTGCTCGATGCGCTGGCGAATCTCCAGCACCAGCCGCACCTGGTTGGGCAGCCGGGTGAGCATGTCGCGAAACGCCAGTTGGCTGATGCGCCGCTCGCGCGCGGCCAGGGCGGCGCCCATCTGATTCATCGCACGGCCCAGCCGACCGACCGGATCGCGGCCTTCCTTGAGGCCCAGCTGATAGTCGCCATCGGCGATGCGTTCGGTGGCCTGGCCGAGACGAACCAGATAGCGATTGAGTGCGCCCGCCAAGATCCGGCTGACCAGAGCGCCCATCGCGAAGATGAGCGCCCCTATGAGCAGCGAATCCAGCAGAGCCGACTGCTCAGCCGCTGCTATTCCTTCCATGAACATGTCCGCCCCTATGACGACTGCTTGCCCGTTCTGTCCTGGAATGGCCAGGAACAGGGAACGGAAACTGCCAAAGTTATCCTGGTATTCCGCGAAACGCGGTTGATGATCGACAAACACCGCCGCGAGTTCCGGGGGTGCCTGATCGTAGAGCTGGCGATAGTCGCCGAAATAGCCAACGCGGATTTCCTCCTCGTTGGCCGAATCCATGATGAAGCGAAAGCTCGAGCCTTCCTTGACGAAGGCATAGAGCGAGGCCAGTCCGGCCTTGCGGGCATAGCGATCCAGGGTGATCAGGGTTCGCTGGTAGCGGTCGGCATCGGCCTGGGCCGGATCCTGCAATTGGGCGAGATAGTCCTCGCCGAGAATTTCCGGCAGCGCCAGGGCCGCGCTCATCAAGCGATAATCGATGCTCTGGCTGCTGGCTTCGCGCGCCTGGTGGTAGCTGTGCAGCGTGAACAGCAGGGTGCCCAGGGCATCCACCAGGATGAACGCCAGAAAGAACTTGGCGAACAGGCTGCGTGGCTTGAGGCGGAGCCGCGACGCGGGGGCGACTTCCCGGGGCGAGGCGGCGCTGTGAGGCGCATCGAGCATTGGGGCTCCTTGTCCAACTGACGACGACTCCCCCTGGACCCGCTCGTGCCGAGGCGGTTTCGCTGGGCGCTCAACCAGGCGCCTTCTTAACGGTTTAACCGATGTCGTTCAAGGACCGCGGTCGCAAAACCCCGGGTGTCTCACGCTTGGGCCGATTTTTTAGCCCAGTGTCAGGGCCAGCGCGACCAACACCCCGGTCTCGGTGAGTTCCAGCAGGGCTCCGGCGGTATCCCCGGTGGTGCCGCCGAGACGCTGGCGCAGGGCGCGGCGCACCAGCAGCGCGACCACTGCGGTCACCAGCAGTGCGGTCCAGCCCTGGGGCAGCAGGAGGATGGCTAGCGCACCCAGCAGCAGCACCCGAGTCAAGGTTGTCCGCGGCAGGTGGCGACTGAGCAGATCGCCCAGACCGCCAGGGCGTACATAGGGCGTGGTCAGCAACAGCCAGGGTAGCGCCAGGCGACCGGCCAGGGGCGCCAGCCACAGACAGCCCGGCGCGTGCGGCAGGAGCACCACCAGGGCGCTCCACTTGAGCAGCAGGGTCAGCAGCAGCGCCAGCACGCCCATGGGTCCGCAGGCCGGATCCTTCATGATGGCGAGGGTCCGCTCGCGATCGCCATAGCCGCCGATCCAGGCATCCACGGTGTCGGCGAGGCCATCCAGATGCAGGCCGCCGGTGAGGATCACCCAGCCGGCCAGCACCAGGGCCGCCTGCAGGAAGACGCCGCCCGCGGCGCCCAGCCAGGCGATCAGACTGAGGAGCGCCCCCAGCAGCAGGCCGACCGTCGGATACCAGAGCACCGAGCGGCCGACGGCCTCGGCGGGCGGCACGCCGGGCAGGCGGACCGGCAGGCGGGTCAGAAACTGCACGGCGATCAGCAGGGACAGCGGCATCAGCCTTCCTCCCGCGCCAGTGGCTGCAGGGTCGCGTAGGGCGCCTCGACCTGCAGCAGGTCCCTGGCTGCCAGACCCCGCTGGCGGGCCAGCAGCAGGCGGATGACGCCGCCATGGGTGACGATCAGACTGCGCCGGCCCTGCAGCCGGGGCCGCCAGCGCGTCACCGCCCCCAGGACCCGTTCGGCGAAGGCCGCCACGGGCTCGCCCTCGGGCGGGGTATAGGCATAGGGATCGGCCCAGAACCGACCCAGGGCTTCCGCCTGGTCCTGCATGAGCTCCGCGGCGCTACGGCCTTCCCAGGCGCCGAAATCCAGTTCGCGCAGATCCGCTTCAAGCACCAGCTCGGCGCCCTGCTCCGCCGCCAGCCACTCGGCGAAGCGCGCGCAGCGCTGTTGCGGCGACGTCAGGATCAGCTCGAAAGGCGGCTGCGTGGCGACGGCGGCGCGCAACTGCGCCCAGCCCTGCTCCGCCAGTGGCGGATCGAGGCGTCCGCGAAAACCTTCGGGGCCTTCGGTGACGCCATGGCGCAGCAGCCAGCAGTCAGTCATGGGCGCGGCTGGAGACGCTGGCTTCGGCGAAGGTCGCCATCTCGCTGTGCAGGCGGCAGGACAGTTGCAGCAGCGGCACGGCCAGCGCCGCACCGCTGCCTTCGCCCAGGCGCAGGCCGAGATCCAGCAGCGGCTCGCCGCCCAGCGCCAGCAGCACCGCGGCATGGCCGGGCTCGGCGCCGCAGTGGGCGAACAGCAGCCAGTCGCGGGTAGCGGGTTGCAGGCGCTGGGCGCAGAGCGCTGCCACCGAGCAGGTGAAGCCGTCCACCAGGGTCGGCAGGCCCTGCTGGGCACAGGCCAGATAGGCACCGGTCAGGGCGGCCAACTCGAAGCCGCCCAGGCGGCGCAGCAGCTCGTAGGGATCGTCCAGGGCGTCGCCATGGCGCAGCAGCGCGCGCTGGATGACCGCCACCTTGCGCGCCACCCCATCGGCGTCCAGGCCGGTACCGGGCCCGGCCAGGGCCAGCGGCGAGGTATCCAGCAGCACACTGGCAATGGCGCTGGCGGCGGTGGTGTTGCCGATGCCCATCTCGCCGCCAATGAACAGATCGGCACCCCCGGCGCAGGCGCGCAGGACGGCGTCGCGCCCGGCCTGCAGCGCGGCCTGGCACTGGTCATGGGTCATAGCCGGGGTCAGGGTGAAGTTGGCGGTACCGCGCCCCAGGGGCAGGTCGATGATCCCGGGCAGGGCTTCCAGCGGCGTGACGGTACCCAGGTTGATGACTTCCAGGGCGGCGTCCAGCTGCCGGGCGAGCACGCTGATGGCGGCTCCGCCACGCACGAAGTTGCGCACCATCTCGGCGGTCACGGATTGCGGATAGGCCGAGACGCCCTCTTCCACCACCCCGTGATCACCGGCGAAGACGGCGATGGCGGTCCGCTGCAGCAGTGGCCGCGGCGTGCCCTGAAGGGCCGCCAGCTGGATGGCCAGCACTTCCAGATCGCCAAGCGAACCGCTCGGCTTGGTCAATACCGCCTGCCGCTGGCGCGCGGCTTCGGCGGCGGCGGTATCGGGTTGGCGGCAGGGTCCTTGCCACCAGGGCATGCTCATAGCGGGGTTCCTTTGAGGGTCAGGGGGAGACCGGCGACGGTCAGCACCACGCGCTCGCAGCGCGCGGCCAGGGCCTGGTGCAATTCGCCGGCGGCATCGACATAGCGGCGCGTCAGCTCGCCCAGTGGGACGACGCCCAGACCGGTTTCGTTGCTGACGAAGATGAGGTGGCCGGGCAACTGCGGCACGACGTCGAGCAGTTCCGCGCAGGCACTGTCTAGCCGCCGGGGATCGTCGAGCAAGAGCAGATTGGTCAGCCAGAGGGTCAGGCAGTCCACCAGCAGGCAGGCATCCGGCGTCGCCAGAGCCTCCAGCCTTTCGGCCAGCGCCAGGGGTTCTTCCACCAGCGCCCAGTGCGCCGGTCGGCGGGCGGCATGGCGTTCGATGCGCCGGGCCAGTTCGGCGTCGCTGCCGCCGGCGGTGGCGATATAGGTGACGGCAAGGCCGGACTCGGCGGCCAGGCGCTCGGCCAGGGCGCTCTTGCCGGAGCGAGCGCCACCGAGGATGAGTTCGCGCATCTAGAGCTCGCAGAGGGCGCGCAGGCGCCCGGTGTCCAAATGGTGTTCGACCAGATCGGCCAGACGCTCCAGATCGCGCTCGCGCAGGGCGTGGTAGTCCAGCTGCTGCGGTTCGGCGAGACCCGCCCAACGCAGCAGGGCAACGCTGGCGGCGGGCGATTCGAACAGGCCGTGCAGGTAGGTGCCCAGCACCTGGCCGTCGTCGCTGAGGCTGCCATCGACGCGGCCATCGGCGAAGCGCAGCACCGGCCGCTCCAGGGCCGGGCCCTGGCTGACACCGGCATGGATCTCGTAGCCGGCCACCTCGGCGTCGCCGTCGCTCAGCCAGCCATGCACGTTGCGCAGCTGCTTTTCCGCCGCCAGTTCGGTGGTCATGGCCAACAGGCCCAGACCGGCGCTGTCACCCGGCGCGCCTTCCAGCCCGAGAGGATCGGCGATCCGCTCGCCGAGCATCTGGAAGCCACCACAGATGCCCAGCACTCGCCCGTCGTATCTCAGGTGGCGGGTGATGGCCGCGTCCCAGCCCTGGGCGCGCAGGAAGGCCAGGTCGCTGCGCACGCTCTTGGAGCCGCCGAGGATGATCAGGTCGGCGGCGGGCAGCTCTTCGCCCTGGCGGACGAACAGCAACTCCACCTGGGGATGCAGGCGCAGGGGATCGAAATCGGTGTGGTTGCTCAATCGCGGCATCACCGGCACCGCCACCCGCAGGCGTGGTCCCTGCTTGGCGACCTGGCCGGTGGCCAGGCGATCCTCGGCTTCCAGGTGCAGGTCGTGCAGATAGGGCAGCACGCCGAGCACCGGCTTGCCGGTACGGGCTTCGAGCCAGTCCAGCCCGGGTTGCAGCAGCGCCAGGTCACCGCGGAAGCGGTTGATGATGAAGCCGGCGACGCGCGCCTGTTCGCTGGGTTCGAGCAGGTCGAGGGTACCGACCAGATGGGCGAAGACGCCGCCGCGGTCGATGTCGGCCACCAGCAGCACCGGGCAGTCCACCGCCTCGGCGAAGCCCATGTTGGCGATATCGCCCTGGCGCAGGTTGATCTCGGCCGGCGAACCGGCGCCCTCCACCAGTACCACCTGATAGCCCGCCGAAAGGCGGGCATGGGAGGCCAGCACCGCCTCCCGGGCTATCGGCTTGTAGGCGTGATAGGCCTTGGCATCCATGCTGGTGACGGCGCGACCGTGGATGATCACCTGGGCGCCGACATCGGTGTTGGGCTTGAGCAGCACCGGATTCATGTCGGTATGGGGCGCCAGGCCACAGGCCTGGGCCTGGACCGCCTGGGCCCGGCCGATCTCGCCGCCATCGGCGGTCACGGCGCTGTTGAGCGCCATGTTCTGCGGCTTGAAGGGCACCACGGCCACGCCCTGGCGATGGAGCCAGCGGCACAGGGCGGCCACCAGGGTGCTCTTGCCGGCGTCGGAGGTGGTGCCCTGCACCATCAGCGTACTCATAGGGGACTCCGGTAGCTGGCGAGCCCCTGGTCAAGGCGCTGCCAGCCGGACTCGTCGCCGGGCAGACCGAATCTCAGGGCGCCAAGCGCGGGAAACAGGCGGGTGAGGATGGCCTGGCGGGCCAGGTGTTCGTGCAGCTCCGCGACATCCGCGCGCTGCAGCAATTGAAAGAGGGCGCAGCCACCGCTGGGCGCGAGGGCGTGCCGGGCCAGCAACGCCGCCAGGCGCTCACCGGCCTTGAGCAGCGCCTCGCGCTGACGCTGCTGGCCCGGCTGATCGGCCAGCAGTTGCCGGGCGAGATGACGACTGGGGCCGTTCACCGTCCAGGGACCCAGTTGCTCGTCCAGCTGCGCCAGCAGGCTCGGCGCCGCCAGCACGAAGCCCAGGCGCATCCCGGCCAGTCCGAAGAACTTGCCAAAGGAGCGCAGCACGATCAGCCCGGGCAGATCGCTGAAGGGTGCAAGACTCGCTGCCGGGGTGGGATCCATGAAGGCCTCGTCCACCACCAGCCAGCCACCGCGGCGTTCGAGGCGGGCGTGCCAGTCCAGCAGCCGGGCCGGCGACAGGCGCGCGCCCGTGGGATTGTTGGGATTGACCACCACCACCACGTCCAGCTGGTCGAGGTCGATCGCGATCCGGGCTTCGCCCCACTCCAGCACCTCGTGCCCGGCGCGACGCCAGGCCAGGGCGTGTTCGGCATAGCAGGGCGCCAGTACCGCGACCCGCGCGGGTGCGCGCAGGGTCGGCAGCGCCTGGATGGCGGCCTGGGAACCGGCCACCGGCAGCAGCGCGCTGGCCCGGTAACAGGCACCGGCAGCCTCCACCAGGCCGTCATCGGGCTCCGGCAGCCGGGCCCAGGCGCTGGCCGGAATCTCCGGCAGCGGCCAGGGCCAGGGGGCCAGGCCGGTGGACAGGTCCAGCCAGTCGCCCAGGGGAATGTCGTAGCTGCGCGCCGCGCGCCGCAGTCGACCGCCATGCTCAAGCAAGCAGCAGTCCTCCCAGGGCGATCAGCGCGGTCCATAACCAGGCGCCACGGCGCACCAGTTTCAGGGCACGGGTGATGGCCAGGAAGGTCGGCGCCGGACCGCGGCCCAGCAGCGGACGCTCGTGCCATTCGCCGTGGTAGCGAGCCGGGCCGCCCAGGCTCACGCCCAGGGCGCCGGCACCGGCCGCCATCACCGGACCGGCGTTGGGGCTGTCCCACAGCGGTGCCTGGGTGCGCCAGCTTTCGATGGCGCTCCAGAAGCGGCCGAGACCGGCATAGGTCAGGGCCACCAGGCGCGCGGGAATATAGTTGAGGACATCGTCCAGGCGCGCCGCGGCCCAGCCGAAACGCTCCAGGCGCGGCGTGCGATAGCCCCACATGGCGTCCAGGGTATTGGCCAGGCGATAGAGCACCACGCCCGGGGCACCCAGCAGGGCGAACCAGAACAGCGCGGCGAAGACGGCATCGCTGCCATTCTCCAGCACCGATTCGGTGGCGGCGCGGGCCACGGCGGTCTCGTCCAGTTCGCTGGTTTCGCGACTGACCAGGTAGCCGACCCGGCGCCGTGCCTCGGGCAGGTTGTTGCGTTGCAGGGCGCGCGCCACCGGCTCGGCGTGCTCGCCGAGGCTGCGCAGTCCCACGGCCAGATACAGCGCCAGGGGCTGGATGATCCAGGCCAGCCAGTCGAGCTGGCAGAGCAAGGCGGTGAGCAGCACCCAGGGCAGCACGGCCAGGCTCCAGGCCACCACGCCATGGCTGCGCCAGCCACGGCCACCGGGATTGAAGCGGGCTTCGAGGCTGTCGGCCAGGCGCCCGAACAGCACCAGGGGGTGGGCGCGGCGGGGTTCGCCGAACAGCAGGTCGAGCAGCATGCCGCTGACGACCGCGAAGGCCAGCATCATGGTTTCTGGCCCCAGCGATTCTCGAAGACCAGCTCCTCCAGCGGCCGCCCCTGGCGCCAGCCCTCCTCTTCCAGCATCGGGCGCGGATAGAAGGCTTCCACCGGTCCCAGGCAGAGGATGGCCGCCGGCTGCGAGCCTTCCGGCATCTCCAGCAGGCTGCGCACGGCTTCCGGCTCGAACAGCGACACCCAGCCCATGCCCAGGCCTTCGCAGCGCGCCGCCAGCCAGAGATTCTGGATGGCGCAGGACAGCGAGGCGAGGTCCATCTCCGGCAGGGTACGGCGGCCGAAGACGTGGGCTTCGCGGCCGTCCATGAGCGCGGCCACCAGCACCTCGGCGCAATCGAGGATGCCCTGCACCTTGAGCTTCATGAAGTCGTCGCTGCGCTCGCCGAGGGCGTCGGCGGTGGCGCAGCGCTCTTCTTCCACCAGCTCGTGCAGGCGCTGGCGCAGGGCCGGATCGCTGATGCGCAGGAAGCGCCAGGGCTGCATCAGCCCGACGCTGGGCGCCTGGTGGGCGGCACCGAGCAGGCGGGCCAGTTGCTCGGGGGGCACCTCGCCACCGCAGAAGTGGCGCATGTCGCGGCGCTCGGCGATGGCTCGGTAGACGGCGGCTTGTTCGGCGGGGGTATAGGGGGTCGTGGTCACGGCTTGAGCATCGCGGCGGCCGCGGCGGGTGCCGACGGCATGTAGAAGTGAATATAGCTGGCGGTGAGGCGACCGTCGCGGTAGACCGCCTCGGCCACCGCCTTGCCGTTGGGGCACAGCCCGCGCGCCCAGGGAACCTCGGGTGACTCCAGGGCCGAGTGATGATAGGTGTGGCCACGCAGGGTGCCCTGCGCGAACTCCACCGACTGCAAGGCCAGGGCGGTGAGGCGCGCCTGCATCCGCGCGCTGCCCGACAGCAGGCCGAGCAGGCTGGCGGATTCGCCGGCCTTGTCGGTCAGTTCGTCGAGCAGGTAGAGCATGCCGCCGCACTCGGCGAGGATCGGCTTGCCGGCCGCATGGTGGGCGCGAATGGCCGCACGCATGCCCAGGTTGTTGGACAGCGTCTGCAGGTGCAGCTCGGGATAGCCGCCGGGCAGATAGAGGCTGTCCACCGCCGGCAGCGCCGTGTCGGTGAGCACGGAAAAGAACTGCAGCTCGGCGCCCAGGGCGCGCAGCAGATCGAGATTGGCCTGGTAGATGAAGGCCAGCGCCGCATCCCGGGCCACGCCGATTCGCACCCCCGCCAGCAGCGGCTCGACCACGGTCGGCGGCGGTGCGGCAAAGGCCACCGGCGGCGGCACTTCGAGGGTGGAACTGGCGCCCAGGGCATCGGCCGCCGTGTCCAGGCGACGATCCAGGTCGGTGACCTCGTCGGCCTGGATCAGCCCCAGATGACGACTGGGCAACTCGATGCCGACATCGCGCGGCAGGCTGCCAAAGAAGGTCATGCCCGCCGGCAGGCTGCCGCGGATCAGCTGCGTCTGCCGCGGACTGCCACTGCGATTGGCCAGCACCCCGGCGAAGGGCAGGCCCGGCCGATAGTGGGCCAGGCCATAGGCCAGGGCGCCAAAGGTCTGCGCCAGGCCGGCGGCGTCGATCACTCCCAGCACCGGTACGCCAAAGCGCTCGGCCAGGTCGGCCGCCGAGGGCTGGCCGTCGAACAGGCCCATGACGCCTTCGATGAGGATGAGATCGGCCTCCCCCGCCGCTTCCCACAGCAGGCGCCGGCTCTCGGCCTCGCCGATCATCCACAGATCGAGCTGGTAGACGGGTGCGCCGCTGGCGCGGGCGAGGATCATCGGATCGAGAAAGTCCGGACCGCACTTGAACACCCGTACCCGCCGCCCCTGGCGGGCGTGCAACCGGGCCATGGCGGCGGTGACGCTGGTCTTGCCCTGACCGGAGGCCGGAGCGGCGATCAGCAGCGCCGGGCAAAGCCGCGTCTTGCCTACCATTCGATGCCCTGCTGGGCGCGGACGCCGGCCTGGAAGGCATGCTTGACCAGACTCATGTCGGTCACGGTATCGGCCGCCTCGACCAGCGCCGGCGGCGCACCGCGGCCCGTCACCACCACGTGCTGATGGGCCGGACGCCCGGCCAGATCGGCCAGCACCTGGTCGACGTCCAGATAGCCGTGCTTGAAGGCGATGTTGAGTTCGTCCAGCAGCACCAGGCCGATGGCCGGATCGCGCAGCAGCTCGACCGCCACCGCCCAGGCCGCGGCAGCCGACTGCAGGTCGCGGGCCCGGTCCTGGGTATCCCAGGTGAAGCCCTCGCCCATGACGTGGTAGCGCACCTCGTCCGGGAAGCGCCTGAAGAAGAGTTGCTCGCCGGTGTCGCGGCGGCCCTTGATGAATTGCACCACGCCCACCTTCATGCCGTGGCCGAGGGCACGCGCCGCCATGCCGAAGGCCGAGCTGCTCTTGCCCTTGCCGATGCCGGTGTGGACCAGCAGCAGGCCGCGCTCGTCCTGGGCTTCGGCGATGCGGGCGTCGATCACCGCCTTCTTGCGCACCATGCGCGCACGGTGGCGCTCGTCGCGCTCGGGGCTGGTCGAATCGGGGCTATCGGTCATGGGTGGTTCTCCGGGTGCGGGCGCGGCGGAGAAACGGGCAGAGACGCCGCCCGCGCAAGGCAGGTGGCGACGCCGCGCGACGCCCTCCGCATCGCCGAGATGAACGCAAGCGTGGCCGGTCTCCGGGCTGGTGAGCCGATGCCCTGGGGACATCCGCTGCGCCCCTTCCCGGCCAGGGCCAGTGGGTCTCGCGCAGCTACTGCTCAACTACCGTTGCGGGGGCAGCGCCGGCTCGACCGGCTTCCCTGTTTCACCCCGGCGAGGCGGGGCACCACGTGCAAGGGCGCAGGGTACGGACTACCCGGGAGAGCGTCAATCGATCGCACCGGCCGAACTCGGCGCCAGCCGACCGGGTCCACCCTAGGCACCCCTCACCAGGAGCTACCGGATGAACGATGCCACCCTCGCCGCCTGTATCAAGGCCTGTCTCGATTGCGCCGCCGCTTGTGAAAGCTGTGCCAGCGCCTGCCTGGGCGAAGCCAATCTGGACATGATGCGCGACTGCGTCCGCCTGGACCGCGACTGCGCCGATGCCTGCCGCCTGGCCGCCACCTTCATGCAGCGTAATAGCGACCGCATCGCCGAAGCCTGCGCTCTGTGCCTGGCCACCTGCCGCGCCTGCGCCGCCGAATGCGGCAAGCACAAGGCCGATCACTGCCAGGCCTGCGCCCGGGCCTGCGAAGCCTGCGCCGATGCCTGCGCGGCCATGGCGGCCTGAGCAGGTCTTTCCGCTACTGCGCGCTCCGGTCGCAGGTAAAATGGCCCGGCCGACCCACCGCTGGAGCGGTCGGCATTGGCATTACCCGTCGACGCCAGGGATAATGCCCGCCCTTTAATCGATATCCAGGCCTTCGCCATGACCGATACCAACCAAGATCCCCGTTTGAGCCGCATGAAGCGTCGCCTGCGCAAGAAGCAGTACCTGGGCGAGTTCCAGGAACTGGCCTTTGAAATCAAGGTGAACTTCAAGAACGAACTCAGCGAAGACGATCTGGACACCTTCCTGGGCGACTTCATCGACTACGTCGAAGAGCGCAAGCTGGACTACATCGGCGGCTTCGACAACGCCTGGGTCGAAGGCACCATCATGGCCAACAAGCGCTACACCTCGCCCACCGCGGAAGACCGTACCGCCCTGCTGGACTGGCTCAAGGCCCGCACCGAAGTCGGCGAAGCCAACGCCTCCGAGCTGCATGACGCCTGGCACCACGACGGCGAAGTCTAACTAGCTTTTGCCGGATAGCTTGGCGCCCGTTGCGGTCGTAAAGGGGAATCCGTTGGAAACCAGGTCCTCATGACGACCCTCCTGCAAATCTCCGATACCCACTTTGGCACCGAGCAACCCGCCGTGGTCGCGGCTCTGGAAGCCCATGTCCGCGAACACGGCGCCGATGTCCTCATCCTCTCCGGGGATATCACCCAGCGCGCCCGGCGCGAACAATTCGCCGCCGCCAAGACTTTTGTCGAACGCCTGGAAAGCCATGGCATTCCGCAAACCCTGGTGATCCCGGGCAATCACGACCTGCCGCTGTACAACGTCTTCGCGCGTTTCCTGACGCCCTATGGCAACTATCGCCGCCATTTCGGCCAGGATCTGGAGCCCAGTTTCGAAAACGACGAGCTGTTGCTGGTCGGGCTCAACACCACCGCCCCCCAACGCCACAAGGATGGCGCGGTAAGTACCGAGCAGATCGAGCGGGTGGCTGAGCGCCTGCGCCGCGCCGGTCCGGGCAAGCTGCGCATCGTCATCGCCCACCAGCCCTTCGGCGCCCTCGAACTCAGTGACCTGAGCAATCTGCAGCACAACGCCGATCACGCCCTGGCCACCTGGGCCGACGCCGGACTGGATCTGGTGATGGGGGGGCATATCCACCTGCCCTATGTGCTGCCGCTGAGTCGCCAGTACCCCACCCTGCCCCGCGAGGTCTGGATCGTCCAGGCTGGCACCGCCCTCTCCTCTCGCGTGCGCGGCACCTCGCCCAACTCCTTCAATCGCCTGCTGGTCGGCGAAGGGGCGGAAAAGACCGTGGACGTGGAACGCTGGGACTTTCAGGGCGATCGTTTCGTCGTCGGCGAGCGCCACGCACTGCGCTGGCAGGCTGCTCAGGAGGCTCTGGCGAAAAGCTGAGGCGTTCAGTCGGGGGCGCCGATGCGCGCTCCTGCGCACTTTCAGCAATGCAAATTGATTCAAGCTGTTGAAACGGCTGGCAGGCCACGGGCGCCACGTAGTCTTAGGACTTTCGGCAAGAGTGGCCTCCCATGGAATCCCTGACGCAATCGCTGCTTGGCTTTATCGAAACCCACCAGGCCTGGGCGCCGCTGCTCGTCGGCCTGCTCGCCTTTGGCGAATCCCTGGTGCTGCTGGGCGTCTTCATTCCGGCCACGGCCCTGCTGCTGGTGGTCGGCGGCCTGGCCGGCTCAGGGGTGCTCTCGCCGGTGCCGCTGGTGCTGGCCGCCATCGTCGGCGCCATTCTCGGCGACATCTGCTCCTACATCATCGGCCGCTGGCTCGGTCCCAGTATCGTCCACCGCCCGCCCTTTCGCCGCTATCGCAAGCAGGTGGCCAGGACCCGACTGTTCTTTCGCCGCTATGGCTTCTTCGCGGTATTCGGCGGACGCTTCCTGACCATGATCCGCAACACCGTGCCCCTAGTGGCCGGGATGATGGCGATGAACCAGCTGCGCTTCCAGTCGGCCAATGTGCTTTCGGCCATCGTCTGGGCGCCGCTGATGATGGGCCCGGGTTATCTGGCGGCCAAGGGCGCCAACCACTTCAGCTTCGCCGGCAACGAGTCGCTGTGGATCGGCGCGGCAATCATCGCCGTGCTGGGCGCCGGCGCCGCGCTGTTCCTCAAGCAGCGGCTGAAACGCGTCTAGCGGCTAGCGGCCAGCGCCTCGCGCAGACGCTGGCGATTCAGCGGTACCTCGCGCAGGCGCAGACCGGTCGCCGCCGCCACGGCATTGGCGATGGCCGCGGGGATGGCCGCGGTGGTGGCTTCCCCGGCCCCCACCGCCGGTTCTTCCGGCCGATCGATCAGCTCCAGTTCCAGCTCGGGCAATTCGTTGAAGGTCAGCGGCGGATAGGCACCCCACTCCAGGCTGGTCACTCCCTGGTGATCGAAACGCACCGCCTGCTTGAGGGTCCGGGCGATGCCCTGGATCACGCAGCCTTCCAGCTGATTGCGCAGGCCATCCGGATTGACGATCAGACCGCAGTCATGGGCCACCACCACGCGGGTGACCCGGATCCCCGTCGCCTCGCTCACCGCCACCTCGACCACCGCGGCCACATAGGCGTTCTCGTTTTCGTAGTGCAGGAAGGCCAGCCCCTGCCCTTTCGCCAGGGCACCGTTCCAGGCCTTTTCCTGCCGGGTGGGTGATTGCCAACCGGCCTTGGCGGTGGCGGCCTGCAGCACCGCCCGTGCGCGAGGGTCTTGCAGATAGCGCAGGCGGAATTCCAGCGGATCGACCCCGGCGGCCAGGGCCAGCTCGTCCATGAAGGATTCGTTGGCAAAGGTATTGCCGACCGCTCCCAGGGCGCGCAGGGCCGAGGGTCGCAGCGGCGAATCCCCGGCTTCCAGCCAATGGGTCGCCACCTGGACGTTGAGCAGGTCGTAGTCCAGCGGCGCATTGCGATTGCCACCGCCCCGCCCACCCTTGAGGGGCAGGTTGTAGGCCAGCTGCCCGGCGAGCAGCGCCGCCTTGCCGGTCTGGCCATTGGGTCGGGTCAGGTGGGTAGGCGTCCAGTTGGCGAAGCGCCAGGCGAGCAGATCACCAGCCGCGCTCAGGCCACCCGCCAGACGCAGCAGCATGGCCGGGCCCTTGGGATTCCAGCCGTGCTCGTCGGCCCGACTCCACTGCACCCGCACCGGACGGCCGCACAGCTTGGAGAGCAGCGCCGCATCGGCCGCCGCGTCATCGGCGCCGTTATGGCCATAGCAACCCGAAGCCTGCTGATAGATGACATGGATGCTGTCTTCCGGCAGCGCCAGCAGATCCGCCAGTGCTGCGCGGAGCTGATAGACACCCTGGGTACCGCTCCAGACCGTGGCGCCGTCGGCACGCACATCCGCCACCGCGCAGGAGGGACCGATGGAGTCATGGTTCTGATAGGGCCAGCGATACTCGGCGTCCAGCCGCTGCGCGGCATTCGCCAATTCGCCTTCAACGTCACCGGCCTCCTGCTGGATGTCGGCCGGTCCGGCCTTGGCTTCCAACCGGGCATAGAGTTCGCCCGGCAGCGGCAGGTCCGGCACCAGGCTCCAGTCCACCCGCAGCGCCGCCGCGCCCTGCCGCGCCAGCCAGGGCTGCTCGGCCACCACCGCGACGAAGGCGCCCTCGTACACCAGCCGAGCGCCAGCCGGCAGAGCACTGGCATCGATACCGCGCAGGCTCACCCCCGCCAACCGCGCCGAACCGGTGCAGGGTGGCCGTACCATGCAGCCGTGCAGCATGCCGGGCAGGCGCAGGTCATGGACATAGTCGAAGCTGCCAAACAGCTTGGCGGGGATATCCTCGCGCGGCACCGAGGTGCCGACCAGGCGGTAATCCTTGACGGCGCGGGTACGCACGGCCTGATTGACCAATCGTCCCAGGGGCCGTCCACCCACCAGTTCGCCATAGCTGACAGAGCGCCCGGTGGGGTCGCCGCGATAGACCACGCGACCATCCACCGTGTCCACCACCGCCAGATCCAGCCCCAGGCGCCGCGACCCTTCCAGGAACAGGAATTGCCGTGCACTGGCGGCGGCCTTGCGCAACTGGGCGCCACCCACCTGCAGACTCTTGCTGCCGGCGGTGATGCCCTGGTCCGGGGTCAGCCGGGTATCGCCCTGGATCAACCGGGTGGCGGCAAAGGCCACGCAAAGCTCCTCGGCCACGATCTGCCGCAGCGCCGTGCCGACCCCGGTACCCAATTCCACCTTGCCGCTGTAGACGGTGACCTGGCCCTGGGCATCCACCGCCAGCCAGGCGTCCAGCTGGCGCTGATCGAGGGTCTTGGCCAGGTCAGCCGGGTCAGCCGGTGTGGGCAGCACCTGGGCGGCGATCGGCCGCTGCAGGCTGAAGCCCAGCAGCAGCACTGCGCTGCCGCCGAGAAAGGTGCGGCGTGACAGCGTCATGCCGGAGCCTGCCCGTCGCGCAGGAGCACTGCCGCCCGCTTGACCGCCCGCAGGATGCGATAGTGGGTACCGCAGCCACAGAAGTTTGCCGCCAGCGCCTGGCGGATCTGCGCATCGCTGGGATCGGGCACGCGTTCGAGCAGCGCCCGGGCGGTCATCACCATGCCGGGGATGCAATAGCCGCACTGCGCCGCCTGTTCCTCGATAAAGGCCCGCTGCACCGCATGGGGCGCCTCAGGCGTACCCAGACCTTCCAGGGTCAGCAGCTCACGACCGGCAAAGGAGACTGCCGGCAGCAGACAGGCACGCACCGGCTTGCCATCCGCCAGCACCGTACAGGCGCCACACTCGCCCAGGCCGCAGCCGAACTTCGGCCCCTTGAGACCCAGTTCGTCACGCAAGGCCTCCAGCAAGGGCATGCGCGGATCGACGTCGAGTTGTCGCTGCTCGCCATTGACCTTCAATTCGATGGCCGCCACCGCTATTTCTCTCCTTCGCGCGCAGCCGCCACGTCCGCAGCACGGATGTCGGCGGCGTGGCCGACAAAGCGGCGGCCGATGTAGGTGGCCAGATCGGCCAGTTGCTGATCGCTGAGCACGTCCCGATAGGCTGGCATGAAGGCGTGCTCGGTCCGCCCCTGGCGATCGAGGCCGTCGAGCAGGACGCGTACAAGGTTGGTCCCCGCGGGATCGCGCACCGCCGAATAGTTGCTGAAGGAGCGCGGATAGGGACCGGCCGGCCCCCGGTCGTCCGGGGCATGACAGCTGGCGCAGGCGGATTGCAGCAAGGCCGCGCTTTCCGCCTCGGCAGCGGTGAGCGGCCCAGTTTCCCCGGGCGGCTGCACCTCGGCCCGCGCCGGCACCGCTCCGGGCTGCGCCGGCACGGTCCGCAGATAGGCGATCAGGGCGCCGAGGTCCGCATCGTTCAGATGACGGGTACCGCCACTCACCACCTCGGCCATGGGTCCCGCTGCCACGGCTTCGCCACGCTGATGCCCTTCGCGCAGATAGCTGGCCAGCTTGGCATCGCTCCAGCCGCCAAGGCCGCGGGCATCCGCGGTGAGATTCCAGGCCGTCCAGCCCTGCTGGGTCGCGCCGGCATAGGCCCGACCGCTGTCGAGACCCTGGCTCCAGGTCCGCGGCGTATGGCACTCCTGGCAGTGTCCCACCGCCTCCGCCAGGTAGGCGCCCCGCGCCACCTGAGCGTCCGCCACGGCGGGCAGCGGACCCTGACGGAAGTTCAGCCATTTCCAGCCACGGATCAGCGCGCGCTGATCGAAGGGAAAGCGCAGCGCGTTGGCCGGCGGTGCATAGGGTACGGGGCGCTGGACCTGTAGATAGGCGAAGATGGCCGCGACGTCCTCGTCGCTCAAGCGGGTAAAGGCCGTATAGAGAAAGGCGGGATAGAGCTGCTCACCCTCGCGCCCGATACCTTCATGCAAGGCCCGGCGAAAGTCGTCTGCCGTCCAGTTACCCAGCCCGTGCTCGCGATCCGGGGTGATGTTGCTCGAATAGAGACGCCCGAAAGGCGTTTCGAAGGCGACGCCCCCGGCGAAGGGCGCGCCATCGGGACGGGTATGGCAGCCCTGGCAATTGCCCAGGCGGGTCAGATATTCGCCACGCGCCAGGTTTGCCTCGTCGGCGCGGACCAGCGCGCTGGTGGACAGGAGCAGCATCCCCGCCAGCAGGGGCAGGGCCAGGGATCTCATCAGCTCTCCTCGTGAAGTCGAACCGGACTGGCCGATTCCGCCGTGGCTTTGCCTTCATCCTAATCGCAGCGGCAAGCCGCCGTGACGTTCGCCCCCGGAGGTGAGATGCAGGCGACAGTTTCGACCCGCACCTTGACGACGGCCTTTACATTCCCACCCTGGTCCGACTGCGTCCTGATGCGTGCCCTGGAACGCTGCCCGCCTCGGACCCTGATTACCCACCCTTCGCATAGGAAGGAAGCCCTCAAACCGCACCACACTATAGGGGTGGTATTACTCAACGCTTGGGCACGAAGCCATCGGGCTTGGCCGCCAGCCAGTCGACGAACTGGCGAATGCGCGGATCGCTGAGCAGCAATTCGCGGCTGTTGTATTCCAGCGCCAGGGTCTTTTCGTCGAAGGTCTGGTGGATATGGTTGTGGCAGGGTCGGCAGACCCAGAGGGTGGCGGTGATCCGGCTGATGCGGTCGAATCTCTTGCGCACGTAGGCCTTGTCGTGCAGCGAGCGAGGGATCAGATGATGGCGGGTGAGCGGCGCCGCCCGACCGCACAGCTCGCAGCGAGCCGGCTGGGGCGGCAGACGTATCGCCTGGGGCATGATGGGCTCCGCACGGGCTGGATACCCATTCGAGCGGCCCGGGCGAAACGGGGTTCAATAGCCGCCGGCGAGACTCGGCGTGACCAGCACGCGCTTGGCCTGCAGATAGCTGTTCTGCCAGTAGGGCTTGGCAAGGCTGTCCAGGCGCACGGTACCGCCGGTACGCGGCGCATGGACGAAGCGCCCCTCCCCGACATAGATACCGGCATGGCTGACCTGACGGCCACCGGCGGTGGCGAAGAAGATCAGATCACCGGGCTGCAGGGCGTTGCGCGCCACATTGGGCGAGCCGAGGGTGATCATCTCGCGGGTCGAGCGCGGCAGGGTCACGCCAGCCGCATCGCGATAGACGTAGCCGATCAGACCGCTGCAGTCAAAGCCACCGGCCGGGGTGTTGCCGCCGTAGCGATAGGGGGTGCCGACCAGGCCGATGGCCCGAAAGAGTACATCGTTGGCCGCCTGGGCCTGGCTTTCCAGCAGGGGACGGGAGACGACCGGGGCGGCCGGAGCGGGGGCCTGGGGCGGCCTGCCGGCACAGGCGGCCAGCAGTACAAAGGCGCAATACAATCCGAGGCGAGCCGCATGCGGCATTGGCGACATCCTTAGTTATCCATCGATCACCGTCGGCCTGCCACGCAGCCTCGACGGGTCCTCGAAGCGCACCGGCGAAGATCGCGGCGATACGCCTCAGCGCAATACGCGCTTGCCTTCCAGGAAACTCACCTTCCAGTACTGGTCGTTCAGGCTGTCCACCCGCACCCCGCCGCTACGACGACTGGAGGAATGGATGAACTTGCCTTCGCCCATGTAGATACCGGTGTGACTGACCCGACCACGGCCGTTGCTATTGAACAGCAACAGATCGCCAGGTTCCAGATCGTTCTTGCTGACTACCGGCACTTCGAGATCGATGATCTCGCGGGTGGAGCGCGGCAGGGTCATGCCGGCGCGCTCACGAAAGACGTAATTGACGAAACCGCTGCAGTCGAAACCGGCCAGGGTGCTGCCGCCACGGCGATAGGGCGTCCCCACCAGCTGGGTGGCACGATTGAGGATCTGGTCCGCCAGATTCGGCAGCGCCTGGCGCGGGCCGACCTCGCGCTCCCAGTCGAGCTGATGCGGCGACTGGGTATGGGGAAAGACCGGACGCTGCTGAGCACCCTCGGCCTCCACAGGCGCGGAGCCGTTGCCAGCGCTACCCAGGCCATGCAGCGAAGCGGTCTGGAACGTCCGGGAAGTATTGGAAGAATCCTGGCTAACGACGGCATCGGGACTTTGCGGCGCACTCGCACAGGCGGCGAGCAGACAGACAAAAGACAGGGGCACGAGGGGTGCGAGGCGGTTCCTTGGCATGGGCACGACCGTGTCGTTTTTTCAAAGTTTCGACACCTTGCCGACCTGGATCACAGATGGCAAGTTTTTTTAGCGCTCGATGTGACTCAAAAGCCGAGGAAGGACGTCTACGGCCCTTTTTTCCAGTTGAACGGTCGCCAGGCCACTCAGCGACGAACGGTCCGGGTTGATCTCGATGAGGTCACCACCCTGCGCTAGGGTCTGCCCGATCGGCGCCTGGATATAGCCGAAGGCAGCCGTGGTGCCGACGGCGATCACCAGGTCGAAGCCCTCCTCCACCGCCTCCTGCAGACGCTGCAGTTCGGTGACCGGCAAGGCTTCCTCGAACAGCACCACGGGTGGCCGCAACATGCCGCCGCAGGAGGGACACCGCGGCGGCAACGGACCGGCCAGGTAATCCTGAGCCTCCTCCACGGCCTGCGCGCAACTCATGCAGGCGAGCGGCTCCAGTTGTCCGTGAATCTCGATCAGCCGCTCCGATGGAAAACCCGACTGGCGATGAAAGCCGTCGATGTTCTGTGTCAGTACCCAGCTGCCGGGATGTCGAACGCCGAAATCGGTGATCGCCTGGTGCGCCGCATTGGGCACGGCCGCGGCGCAGGCGCGGCCGAGTTGCGCCAGATAGCGCCAGCAGAGCTCCGGACGCTGCCGGAGCATGCTGCCGGACAGCGCCGCCTCGATGGGGATGCCTTCCTCGGTGAGGCCATTGTACAGCCCGCCGAGGCCGCGATAGGTCGGCAGTCCGGAGTCGGCGGAAAGCCCAGCCCCGGTGATGAACAGCATCCGCCCGGCCCGCGCGAGCAGACCCCGGGCGCGGGCCAGGGCGTCAGTCAATGATTCACCGTCAGGGCCAGCATCACCGACAGCTGGCAGAGCGGACGCCCGCTCTGTTCCTGCCAGAGATTGAAGGCCTCCTGCATCTTCTGCCGATCACGCTTGGCGGAGGGCGCCTTGTCGAGGATGTTCTGCGCCTTGAGCGCCGTCACCACATCGTCGGTCGCCAGGAAGGTGTCCTTGCCGGCCATGCGCAGGAAGCGCTGCGCCGACAGGCCGCCCAGCTGGTTGCCACGCTTGGTCAGCAGCTCCCACAGGCCAACGATGTCCTCTGTCGGCCATTCGGCCAGCAACTGACCGAAGCTGCCGTGGCTGCGCTGGAAGTCGAGCACCATCTGGGCGTTGATCGGCACGCTGCGCAACTTGCCCAGGTGGCGGATCAGCCGTGCATCCTGCATCAGTCGCTCCAGGCGTTCGCCACCCATGAGCACCACCTTCTCCGGATCGAAACCGAAGAAGACCTCCTCGAAGGCCGGCCACTTGGCATCCACCAGGCTGTGCTTGAGTCCGGCGCGAAAGATGCGGCGGGTCAGCAGCGACAGATAGCGGTCATCGCCCACGGACCTCAGGGTCGCGGCGTCCACCGGTTGCGGCAGGCGCGCTTCCAGGGCCGCGCGCGAGCCACAGCGGTTGAGGGCGTATTCGAGCAGCCAGGCGTAGTCCCGCATCAGAGATTCATCACCTGGACGAAGCGCGGCGTCGCGCTGTCATCGATCTTGAGACTGGCGAAGTCGAACAGCTCGCGATCGGCCAGCTGCGAGGGCACCACGTTCTGCAGGGCGCGGAACATGATCTCGGTGCGCCCCGGCGTCTTGCGCTCCCACTCCAGCAGCATCTCCTTGACCACCTTGCGCTGCAGGTTTTCCTGGGAGCCGCAAAGGTTGCAGGGAATGATGGGGAATTCGCGCAGGACGGCGTAGGCCTCGATGTCCTTCTCGTTGCAGTAGGCGAGCGGGCGGATCACCACATTGCGGCCGTCATCGGCGCGCAACTTGGGCGGCATGGCCTTGAGGGTGCCGCCATGGAACAAATTGAGGAAGAAGGTTTCTACCATGTCATCACGATGATGGCCGAGCGCCATCTTCGTCGCGCCGATCTCGTCGGCGAAGGTATAGAGGATGCCCCGGCGCAGGCGCGAGCACAGCGAACAGGTGGTCTTGCCCTCGGGGATCTTTTCCTTCACCACGGAATAGGTATCACGTTCCAGAACGTGGTACTCGACCCCCAGTTCCTGCAGATACTGGGGTAAAACGTGTTCAGGAAAGCCCGGCTGCTTCTGGTCGAGGTTGACCGCCACGATCTCGAAGCGAATCGGCGCGACCTTCTGCAGATAGAGCAGCATGTCGAGCAGGGTGTAGCTGTCCTTGCCACCGGACAGGCAGACCATGACCTTGTCGCCGTCCTCGATCATGTTGTAGTCGGCGATGGCTTCGCCGGTAAGACGGCGCAGGCGTTTTTGCAGCTTGTTCTGGTTGACCGAAAGGGTGCCCATGGATGAATCCGCGAAAGGAAAAAACGAAAGGCCGGCATTTTACGCGCAAAGCTTCCGCCGCCCTACCCCGAACGTCAGTCCGCGGCGACCGGCAGCCATGAGCGCAACCCAGGCGCTCATGACGGCGCTCCATCAGGAACTGCTCGGGGCCCAGACCAGCCTGTCGGAGTACGAGTTGCTGCAGGCCTTGCGCCGGGCGGGTTCGCCCCTGGTGCCGCCGCGCCCGGTGACCGACAACTACGAACTCTTCCGCCTGCATTTCCGCGTCTTCAACGCCCTCTACCAGCTGCGCGACCAGTTGCGTGCCGAACAGCGCGCCGAACTGATCATCAGCGCCCTGCGCATCGAACTGCGGCCCTATCTGCGCGCCCGGCCCGGGCTGATCGTGGCCGATCCGCTGCGCGCCTATTACCTGGATCTCACCCAGCTGGAGACCACCACGCCGGAAGACGTGGCCAACCTGCTCAATCACTTCTGGGCACTGGTCAATGGCGAGTCCGAACTGCTGGAAGCCCTGCGCCTGCTCGGCCTGGATCGTTCGGCGGACTACGGCCAGATCCGCCGCCGCTATCGCCAGCTCGCCAGTCGGCACCATCCGGATCGTGGCGGCAGCACCGGTCGGCTGCAGACCATCAACGCGGCCATGGATACGCTGAGGCGGCACTATGGGCATCAGCCGACCGCGGACGCTAGGGCGCAGGCACCAGCTTCGGCATAATCACCCGCCTCGCCAGAGGTTGCCCATGCCTGAACAACTCCACGCCCGGGTCGAAGACTGCTATCGGCAGGCCGAGGCCTTCTTCAAACGTCGCTTCCCGCGCCCTGACGTCGGCCTGGCCCTGCGCGGCCAGCGCGCCGGCGTCGCCCATCTCACCGAGAACCGCTTGAGATTCAACGGGCAGCTCTATCAGCAAAATCGCGCTCACTTCCTCGAACAGACCGTGGCCCACGAGGTTGCGCATCTGGTGGCGCACCAGTTGTTTGGTGGCAGCATCAGGCCCCATGGCGAGGAGTGGCAGCTGATCATGCGCGGCGTCTATGGCCTGCCGCCGGATCGCTGCCATACCTACGAATTGCCGCAACGGGCTCGTACCCTGTACCTGTATCGCTGCAACTGTCCGGACGGTCGCTTCGAATTCACCGCCCAGCGTCACGCCCTGGTGCGCAAGGGACGGCGCTATCTGTGCCGCCGCTGCCGCGGCCCCCTGGATTTCACCCAGGAAGTCATCCGCGGCTGAGCCTGCCGGGCCCGACCCGGGCTCCGGCAGACAGCGAAAGCCGTCAACCCTGGGCGAAGACTTCGTCGAACAGGTTGTGCATCGCCAGGAAGGCACGCTTGGCCACCACCGGGTGATACTGCTGCTTGCCCGGATTGTTGGCTTCGGGATCGGTGAAGGAATGCACCGCGCCGCCATAGCTCAGCAGTTGCCAATCCACCTGGGCGGCATCCATCTCCTGGCGGAAGCCGGTGACTTGCTCGTCCGGCACCATGGGATCGGCGGCGCCGTGCAGCACCAGCACCGGACCGGTGATACGGGCCGCATCGGCCGGGCTGGGCGTATCCAGATTGGCGTGGAAGGTCACCACGGCGCTCAGCGGCGCCCCATCGCGCGCCAGTTCCAGCGCCGCGCAGCCGCCAAAACAGAAGCCGATGGCAGCGATCTGGTGGACGTCCACCGCCGCTGTCTCGGCCTGGGCGACCAGCGCCGCATGAGCCGCCTGCATGCGCTGGCGCAACAGCGCGCGATCACCGCGGATCGGCGTCATGGCCGCCAGGGCCTCGTCGGCGCTCTGCGGGCGCACATTGCGACCGTAGAAATCCACGACCAGGTAAGCCAGGCCGTCGGCCTCGGCCAGCGCCTTGGCCTGGTCGACGGCGCCATGGGACACCCCCATCCAGTTGGGCGCGAAGAGCACGCCCGGACGGGTCGGATTACCGCTGGTGGCGTACACCAGCTGGCTCTCGAACGGCTGACCATCGATTTCGTAGGCAACGGGTTTTACAGTGACTTCGACCATGGGGCCCTCCAAAGGGTAGATAAGAAAAAGCCCGCCGAGGCGGGCTTCTCCATCTTCAAGCGGACAATTCCACCAGCAGTTTGTTTAACCGGCGGACATAGGCGGCGGGATCCTTGAGGCTGTCGCCCGCGGCCAGCGCAGCCTGATCGAACAGGATGTGCGACAGGTCGGCGAAGCGGTCCTCGTCGGGCTCGCCATCGAGTTTCTCGATCAGCGGGTGCTGCGGATTGATCTCGAAGATCGGCTTGGAATCCGGCGCTTTCTGACCACTGGCTTCCAGGATGCGGCGCATCTGCATGCCGAGATCCTGCTCGCCGATGGCCAGGATCGCCGGCGAATCGGTCAGGCGATGGGACACGCGGACTTCGCTGACCTGGGTATCCAGGGCCTGCTTGAGGCGCTCCACCAGGCCTTCCTTGGTCTTGGCGACCTCTTCCTGAGCCTGCTTGTCTTCTTCGCTGTCGAGCTTGCCGAGATCCAGATCGCCACGGGCGACATCGACGAAGTGCTTGCCGTCGAATTCGGTGAGATAGCTCATCAGCCACTCGTCGATGCGATCGGTCAGCAGCAGCACCTCGACACCCTTCTTGCGGAAGACTTCCAGGTGCGGGCTGTTCTTGATCTGGGCATGGCTCTCGCCGGTCAGGTAGTAGATCTTGTCCTGACCTTCCTTCATCCGGCCGATGTAGTCGGCCAGGGACACGTTCTGGGCATCGTCTCCATTGTAGGTCGAGGCGAAACGCAGCAGACCGGCGATCTTCTCGCGGTTGGCGAAGTCTTCCGCCGGACCTTCCTTGAGCACCTGGCCGAAGTGGCCCCAGAACGACTGGTACTTCTCCGGCTCGCTCTTGGCCAGCTTCTCGAGCATGTCCACCACGCGCTTGGTCAGCGCCGATTTCATGGAGTCGATCACCGGATCCTTCTGCAGGATCTCGCGGGACACATTCAGCGACAGGTCGTTGGAATCCACCACACCCTTGATGAATCTCAGGTACAGCGGCAGGAACTGGTCGGCCTGGTCCATGATGAAGACGCGCTGCACATAGAGCTTCAGGCCCTTGGGCGCTTCACGCTGGTAGAGATCGAAGGGCGCACGGGCCGGCACGTACAGCAGCGAGGTGTATTCGAGCTTGCCCTCGACCTTGTTATGGCTCCAGGTCAGGGGATTCTCGAAGTCATGGCCGACGTGCTTGTAGAACTCCTGGTAGTCCTCGTCCTTGAGTTCGGTACGCGGACGGGTCCAGAGCGCGCTGGCACGGTTGACGGTCTCCCATTCGGCGGCGACCGACTGCTCGTCCTCGCCACCCTGCTGCTCCTTGGGCAGCTCGATGGGCAGGCCGATGTGGTCGGAGTACTTCTTGACCACGTTGCGCAGGCGCCAGCCATCGGCGAATTCGGTTTCCTCGGGCTTGAGGTGCAGCACGATGCGAGTACCGCGCTCGGGCTTGTCGATGTTGGCGACCTCGAACTCCCCTTCCCCCTTCGACGACCAGTGCACGCCTTCGGCAGCGGGCTGGCCGGCACGGCGGGTGTAGACGTCGACCTGATCGGCGACGATGAACGCCGAGTAGAAGCCCACGCCGAACTGACCGATGAGGTTGGAATCCTTCTTCTGGTCGCCGCTGAGATTCTTCAGGAAATCGGCGGTACCGGACTTGGCGATGGTGCCGAGGTGGGCGATCACCTCTTCGCGGCTCATGCCGATGCCGTTGTCTTCGAGGGTGACCGTGCCGGCCTCCTTGTCGAAGCTCAGGCGAATCTTCAGCGTATCCCCGCCTTCGAGCAGTTCGGGCTTGGACAAGGCCTCGAATCTGAGCTTGTCGGCCGCGTCGGAGGCGTTGGAAATCAATTCGCGCAGGAAGATTTCCTTGTTGGAATACAGCGAGTGAATCATCAGGTGAAGCAGCTGCTTCACTTCGGTCTGGAAGCCTAGGGTTTCCTTTTGAGTCTCCACACTCATGCTACGAACTCCGCTATCGATAGGTACGCACCAGATGCCTGGCGATGTCGCGGAGATGGGGGCGCCCGATGACATTTCAACCTTGGCGCGCTCGGTTCGCGACGCAAGTAGGAATTTGCGCGATGCCTGGGCTAGACGCGGAACTTAACTTTTAATGGGGCGCTCGAACGGCTGTCGTGTAGTTCATAAGGAGAAAACACATGAAAAAGCCCTTCGCTATTGCCCTGCTCTTCACTGCCGCCTTCGGCCTCGCCGCCTGTGACAAGCCTTCCGAAAACAAGGCTCAGGATGCTGCCAAGACCGAACAGAAAGCCCAGGAAAACCTGAACAAAGCCGCTGAGCAGAGCAACAAGGCCGCTGAGCAGCGCAACGAAGCCGCCAACGAGGCTGCCAAGGAACAATCCAAAGGCGAAGCCACCTCGGTCAGCCCGGCCACCGGTACCGCCAACGGCAACGCGCCGGCTACCCAGCCCAAGCCGTAAGCTGTCTAGATACGAAAAAAGCCCGCTTAGGCGGGCTTTTTTGTGGGCGGCTGATTCAGGAGCGCGAGGGATCCGGTTCGGCTTCACCCTCAGGCGCACGTCCGCCACGCTTCAGACTTACCAGCGTCAGGGCGACCAGGCCCACCACCACGGCCGGCAACAGCCAGCCCAGCCCCGAGTCGGCCAGCGGCAGCCACTGTACGGCACCGCTCAGATAGGGCACCGTCAGGTGCGCCGCCTGCAGGCCATCGAGGATGCCGAAGGCCAGAGCCACCAGCAGCACCGGCCCGAGGATGCGCCCGGGCGCCGCCCAGCGGGCGGTGAAGAAGCTCATCACCACCAGGGCGATGCAGGGCGGATAGATGGCGGTCAGGATCGGCACCGAGATCTGGATCAGCTGGGTCAGTCCCAGGTTGGACACCAGCAGCGAGAACGCCGCCAGCAGGACCACCAGACTGCGATAGCTGAACGGCAGGAATTCGCTGAAGAACTCCGCACAGGCGCAGGTCAGGCCCACCGCCGTCACCAGGCAGGCCAGGGTGATCAGCACCGCGAGGAAGTCGCTGCCGACACTGCCGAAGGTGTGCTGCACATAGGCATGCAGAACCTCGGCGCCGTTGCTGGCATGGGGCACCAGCACCCCGCTGCCGGCGCCGAGCTGGAACAGACTCAGGTAGACCAGCACCAGCCCTGCCCCGGCGATGAGGCCGGCGATGATGGTGTAGCGCGTCAGCAGCTGCGGCGCCGTCACGCCACGGGCACGAATGGCGTTGGCGATGACGATGCCGAATACCAGGGCACCCAGGGTATCCATGGTCAGGTAGCCGTTGACGAAGCCCTGGGACAGCGCCCGCGAGGCGTAGTCCGGTGCCGCCGTGGCAGGACCGCCAGCCGGCCAGAACAGCGCGGCGCCGCCCAGCACTGCCAGCGCCAGAATCTTCAGCGGACCAAGAAAGCGCCCCACGGTGTCGAGCAGGCGTCCCGGATAGAGCGAGACCACCAGCACCACCAGGAAATAGGCCAGGCTGTAGAGGAACAGCGGTATGGGTCCGTTACCGAGCAGCGGCGCGACGCCGACCTCGAAGGACACGGTAGCGGTGCGCGGCGTGGCAAACAGCGGACCCACCGACAGGTAGCAGACGATGGCCAGGGTGCGGGCGGCGGTCTGGCCGAGCGGTTTGCTCAGGGCGTCCATGCCACCCCCGACCCGCGCCAGGGCGATCAGCGTCAGCACCGGCAGGCCGACGGCGGTCAGCAGAAAGCCCAGGGCGGCGCTCCAGACGTGCTCGCCCGCCTGCAGACCGACGATCGGGGGAAAGATGATGTTGCCCGCGCCGACGAACAACGCGAACGTCATGAATCCAAGGGCCAGGACATCCCGGCTTTGCAAAGCTTTCATGGAAGGCAGTACCAGCAATGAGGAAAACAAGGCAGCCCGCCCTCATGGGAGCAGGTCTTGGTGGGGCCACGGCGTGGCCGTTGGAGCGGAAGGTTGCCATCCTAACGAATTGCCGGCGAAAAGGCAGCCGGCAGCTGATGAGGCGTCATGGTCGCGCCCATGAAAAAGGCCGCCCGAAGGCGGCCTTTTCTATCGTCAGTCAGGCTCAGGCCTTCTTGACTTCCCAACCGGTCAGCTCGGCCAGGGCCTTGCCGATGTCAGCCAGGGAACGCACGGTCTTCACACCCGCATCCTGCAGGGCGGCGAACTTCTCGTCCGCAGTACCCTTGCCGCCGGAGATGATGGCGCCAGCGTGGCCCATGCGCTTGCCGGGCGGTGCGGTGACACCGGCGATGTAGGACACCACCGGCTTGGTCACGTTGGCCTTGATGTAGGCCGCGGCTTCTTCTTCAGCGCTGCCGCCGATCTCGCCGATCATTACGATGGCTTCGGTCTGCGGATCTTCCTGGAACAGCTTCAGGATATCGATGAAGTTCGAACCCGGGATGGGGTCGCCGCCGATGCCCACGCAGGTGGACTGGCCGAAGCCGGCGTCGGTGGTCTGCTTCACGGCTTCATAGGTCAGGGTGCCGGAACGCGACACGATACCGACCTTGCCCGGCAGGTGGATGTGACCGGGCATGATGCCGATCTTGCACTCGCCGGGAGTGATGACGCCGGGGCAGTTCGGGCCGATCAGGCGTACGCCCAGCTCGTCGCACTTCACCTTGGCATCCAGCATGTCGAGGGTGGGGATACCCTCCGTGATGCAGACGATCAGCTTGATGCCGCCCAGCGCCGCTTCCATGATGGAGTCTTTGCAGAAGGGAGCCGGCACATAGATCACCGAAGCGTCGGCGCCAGTGGCTTCGACGGCCTCACGCACGGTGTTGAACACCGGCAGACCCAGGTGGGTGGAGCCGCCCTTGCCGGGGGTCACGCCGCCAACCATCTGGGTGCCGTAGGCGATGGCCTGTTCGGAGTGGAAGGTACCCTGGCTACCGGTGAAGCCCTGGCAGATGACCTTGGTGTCTTTGTTGATCAGGACGCTCATTACTTACCCTCCGCGGCCTTGACGACCTGCTGGGCAGCGTCGGTCAGGCTGGTTGCCGCGATGATGTTCAGGCCGCTTTCGGCCAGGACCTTGGCACCGAGTTCGGCGTTGTTGCCTTCCAGGCGAACCACGACCGGCACCTTCACGCCAACTTCTTTCACAGCGCCGATAATGCCTTCGGCGATCATGTCGCAGCGCACGATGCCGCCGAAGATGTTGACCAGAACGGCCTTCACGTTGCTGTCGGACAGGATGATCTTGAACGCCTCGGTCACGCGCTCTTTGGTCGCGCCACCGCCAACGTCCAGGAAGTTGGCCGGCTTGCCGCCGTGCAGGTTGACGATGTCCATGGTACCCATGGCCAGACCGGCACCATTGACCATGCAGCCGATGCTGCCTTCCAGGGCCACGTAGTTCAGTTCCCACTTCTGCGCATGGGCTTCACGGGCGTCGTCCTGCGACGGGTCGTGGAAGGCGCGCAGCTTGGGCTGACGGTAGATGGCGTTGCTGTCGATGTTGATCTTGGCATCCAGGCAGTGCAGGTTGCCGTCCTTCTTGATCACCAGCGGGTTCACTTCCAGCAGCGCCAGGTCGTAGTCCTGGAACAGCTTGGCCAGACCGACGAAGATCTGGGTGAACTGCTTGATCTGGTCACCTTTCAGGCCCAGCTGGAAAGCCAGGTCGCGACCCTGGTAGGGCTGAGCGCCCACCAGCGGATCGATGGTGGCCTTGAGAATCTTTTCCGGAGTGTCGTGAGCGACTTTCTCGATGTCCACGCCACCTTCGGTGGACGCCATGAACACGATACGGCGGCTGGAACGATCGACCACGGCGCCCAGATAGAGCTCCTGATCGATGTCGGTGCAGGATTCAACCAGGATCTTGGTGACCGGCTGACCGTTGGCGTCGGTCTGGTAGGTCACCAGACGCTGGCCCAGCCACTTGGCGGCGAATTCCTTGGCTTCTTCCTTGCTCTTGACCAGCTTCACACCACCGGCCTTGCCACGGCCACCGGCATGTACCTGGGCCTTGACGACCCACTCGTCGCCGCCGATACGGCCGCAAGCCTCGTAGGCCTCCTGGGGGGTGTCGACAGCGTAGCCTTTGGAAACGGGCAGGCCGTATTCAGCGAACAGCTGCTTACCCTGATACTCGTGGAGATTCATGCTTGTCTACCGTCTTCGTTGGGTATTGCGCATTCGACGCTGTGCGTTCTCCGAGCCGTCCTCCGGACGGTCGCGGGCACCGCGCCACCTGTGACCCCTGCCCTAGTGGGGTGTCTCACACCCCACTAACAAGAGTCCGAGGTGCCTTCCTGCGGTGGAGCCCTGAGGCTCCACGGCGGTCGGCAACCCCGTGGTTCCGTAAATCTCTTACCGCTTCTTGCGATTCACTGCGTGGATCGCATGACCGTTCACCGCCAGGGCCGCTTCGTGCAGCGCCTCGGACAGCGTCGGGTGCGAGAACACCATCATGCCCAGGTCTTCGGCGCTGGAGCCGAATTCCATGGCGATGGCGCCTTGCTGCACCAGCTCCGCCGCGCTCGGGCCGACCACATGGACGCCCAGGACGCGATCGGTCTTGGCATCCGCCACCACCTTGACGAAGCCGGCGGTGTCGTTGGCCGCCAGGGCACGACCGCTGACCGCGAAAGGGAAGGTGCCGACATTGACTTCGACGCCTTCGGCCTTCAGGGCCTGCTCGGTCTTGCCGACCCACGCGATTTCCGGGTGGGTGTAGATCACCGAGGGGACCAGATCATAGTTCATCTGGGCCTTGTGACCGGCGATGCGCTCGGCAACCATCACGCCCTCTTCCGAGGCCTTGTGGGCCAGCATCAGACCACGCACGCAGTCACCGATGGCGAACACGCCCGGCACGCTGGTAGCGCAATGGTCGTCGACGTAGATGTAGCCACGCTCGTCGCTTTCCACGCCGCTGTCGGATGCCAGCAGGTCGGTGGTGACCGGACGACGGCCCACGGCGACGATCAGGCGATCGAAGGTGATCTGCTTCTCTTCACCGGCTTCGGTGTAGTTGACGGTGACTTCTTCGCCGTTGACCTGGGAGCCGGTCACGCGAGCACCCATGCGAATGTTCAGACCCTGCTTGGAGAGGATCTTGTAGGCCTCCTTGGACACCTGCTCATCGGCAGCGACCAGGAACTTGTCCAGGGCTTCCAGCACGGTGACTTCGGCGCCCAGACGGGCCCAGACCGAACCCAGCTCCAGGCCGATGACGCCGGCACCGATCACGCCCAGACGCTTGGGCACGCTCTGGAATTCCAGGGCGCCGGTGGAATCGACGATGACCTTCTGGTCCACCGGAGCCGGCGGGATGTCGATGGGACGCGAGCCGGACGCCAGGATGACGTTCTCGGCCTCGACCACCTGGACGTTGCCGTCCAGCCCGGTGACTTCGACCTTCTTGCCGGACAGCAGCTTGCCGTTGCCTTCCAGCAGGGTCACGCCGTTCGCCTTGAACAGGGTGGCCACGCCGCCGGTGAGGTTCTTCACGATCTGGTCCTTGCGGCCGATCATGGTGGGCACGTCGATGGTGACGTTCGGCGCGTCGATGCCGTGGACCTTAAAGCCCTCGTGGGCCTCGTGGTACTTGTAGGAGCTGTCCAGCAGCGCCTTGGAGGGAATGCAACCCACGTTCAGGCAGGTGCCGCCCAGGGCGACCTTGCCTTCCTTGCCCTTGTAGCGCTCGACACAGGCCGTCTTCAGACCGAGCTGCGCGGCGCGGATGGCGGCCACGTAGCCACCAGGGCCTGCGCCGATCACCACTACGTCGAATTTGTCGCTCATACACTAATCCCCTTGGAGCAGCTTCAGGCAGGAAAACTTGAAGCGGTGCGTGGCCCCTGCCCCGCACCGCGAGAGCCGGATCAGATGTCCAGCAGCAGACGAGCCGGGTCTTCCAGCAGGTCCTTCATGGTGACCAGGAAGGTCACGGCTTCCTTGCCATCGATCAGGCGATGGTCGTAGGACAGCGCAAGATACATCATCGGCAGGATCACGACCTGGCCATTCACCGCCATGGGGCGCTCCTGGATCTTGTGCATGCCCAGGATCGCGGTCTGCGGCGGGTTGACGATGGGGGTGGACAGCAGCGAACCGAAGACACCACCGTTGGAGATGGTGAAGGTACCGCCCTGCATGTCGTCCATGGTCAGCTTGCCGGCCTTGGCCTTCTTGCCGAAGTCGGCGATGGTGCCTTCCACTTCCGCCAGGCTCATGAACTCGGCGTTGCGCAGCACCGGAACCACCAGGCCGCGGTCGCTGGACACGGCCACGCCGATGTCCTGATAACCGTGGTAGACGATGTCGTTGCCGTCGATGGAGGCATTGACGCCCGGCTGACGCTTGAGCGCCTCGGTGGCGGCCTTGACGAAGAAGGACATGAAGCCCAGGCGCACGCCATTGTGCTTCTTCTCGAACATGTCCTTGTACTTGGAGCGCAGGTCCATGATCGGCTTCATGTTGACCTCGTTGAAGGTCGTCAGCATGGCCATGCTGGACTGGGCTTCCACCAGGCGCTCGGCGACCTTGGCCCGCAGGCGGGTCATGGGCACGCGCTTCTCGGTACGGTCACCAGCGGCGGTCACCACCGGAGCGGCGGCGGCAGCGGGCTTGGCAGCCGGAGCGGCGGCGCCGGACTTCTTGGCCTCGACGGCGGCGACGGCGTCTTCCTTGGTGATGCGACCGCCCTTGCCGGTGCCAACCAGGGTAGCCGGATCGATGCCGTTCTCTTCGGCGATCTTGCGTGCGGCAGGAGCGAGGATCGGGTCCTCTTCACCACCGGCGGCCGGCGCGGCGGCCGGAGCGCTGGCAGCGGTCGGCTGGGCAGCAGGAGTGGCGGCGGCAGTGGCACCCTCTTCCACGCGAGCGATGACTTCTTCGCTCAGCACGGTATCGCCTTCGTTCTTCACGATTTCGGCCAGGACGCCATCGGCGGGCGCCACGACTTCCAGCACGACCTTGTCGGTCTCGATGTCAACCAGCAATTCGTCACGCTTGACCGCTTCGCCCGGCTTCTTGTGCCAGGTGGCGACGGTGCCGTCAGCGACCGATTCCGGGAAGGTAGGGGCTTTGATCTCGATAGCCATTCTATGAATTTCCTTAGTGATCTCTAGTAGTCGCGTGACGAATCAAACGGAGAAAGCATCGTTCAGCAGTTTTTCCTGCTGCTCGGCGTGCATGGAGGCATAGCCACAGGCCGGTGCGGCGGACGCATCGCGACCGGCGTATTCCAGGCCCAAGCCCTGCTTGTAGGCGGACACCGCGCGGCGCATGTGATGCTGGCTGCAGTACCATGCACCCTGGTTCATCGGCTCTTCCTGGCACCAGACCACGCGCTCGAGGTTCGGGTAGCCCGCCAGTACCTCGGCCAGGTCGTCTTCCGGGAACGGGTAGAGCTGTTCCAGGCGCACGATGGCGATGTCCTGGCGATTCTCACTGCGGCGCTTTTCCAGCAGGTCGTAGTAGACCTTGCCGCTGCACAGGACCAGGCGCTTCACCTGCTGGGCATCGATCTGATCCAGCTCGTTGATCACGGTCTGGAAAGAACCATGGGCGAGGTCTTCCAGGGTCGAGATGGCCAGCTTGTGGCGCAGCAGCGACTTGGGCGTGAGCACCACCAGCGGCTTGCGTAGCGGGCGGATCACCTGGCGACGCAGCAGGTGATAGATCTGCGCCGGCGTGGTCGGTACGCAGACCTGGATGTTCTGCTCGGCGCAGAGCTGCAGGTAACGCTCCAGACGAGCCGACGAGTGCTCCGGACCCTGGCCTTCGTAGCCATGGGGCAGCAGCATGGTCAGGCCGCACAGACGACCCCACTTGATCTCGCCGCTGGTGATGAACTGGTCGATGACCACCTGGGCACCGTTGGCGAAGTCACCGAACTGGGCCTCCCAGACCACCAGCGCATTGGGCGTGGTGGTGGCATAACCGTATTCGAAGCCCAGCACCGCTTCCTCGGAGAGGAAGGAGTCGTAGATCTCGAACGACGGCTGGTCTTCGGCCAGATGCTGCAAGGGCACGTAGGGCACGGCGTCCTTCTGGTTGTGCAGCACCGCGTGACGGTGCGAGAAGGTGCCACGGCCGACGTCCTGACCGGTGATGCGGATCGGATGGCCTTCGTGCAACAGGGTGGCGTAGGCCATGGTCTCGGCGAAGCCCCAGTTCAGGGGCAGGCCGCCAGCAGTCATCTTCTGGCGGTCTTCGAGGATCTTGCCGACCTGACGCTGGACCACGACGCCTTCCGGAACCTGCAGCAGCTTGTTGGCCAGGTCCTGCAGGGTCTTGAGGTCGAAGCCGGTGTCGTGCCGGGCGGTCCAGGCATGGCCAAGGTAGGGTTTCCAGTCGACGAACAGGTCGCGATTGGGCTCCTTGACCAGGCTGGCAACCACGTGACGGCCCTCGTCGAGGGCGCCGCGATAGGCTTCGAACTGTGCCTGGACCTGCTCGGCAGTGACGACACCGGCCTGGGTCAGGGCGTCCGCATAGAGATCGCGGGTGGTGCGCTGCTTGGCGATCTGCTGGTACATCAGCGGCTGGGTGCCGCTCGGCTCGTCGGCCTCGTTGTGGCCGCGACGGCGGTAGCACACCAGGTCGATGACGATGTCACGCTTGAACTGCATGCGGTAGTCGACCGCCAGCTGGGTGACGAACAGCACCGCTTCGGGATCATCGCCGTTCACGTGGAAGATCGGCGCCTGGATCATCTTGGCGACGTCGGTGGCGTACTCGGTGGAGCGCGCGTCTTCCTGGCGGTTGGTGGTGAAGCCGACCTGGTTGTTGATGACGAGGTGCAGAGTGCCGCCGGTCTTGTAGGCCCGGGTCTGCGACATCTGGAAGGTTTCCATGACCACGCCCTGGCCCGCGAAGGCCGCGTCGCCGTGGATGGCGACGGGCACGACCTTGTCGCCGGAGCGATCGCCGCGGCGATCCTGGCGGGCACGTACCGAACCTTCCACCACCGGCGAGACGATCTCCAGGTGCGAAGGGTTGAACGCCAGCGCCAGGTGGACTTCGCCGCCCTGGGTCATGACGTTGGAGGAGAAGCCCTGGTGATACTTGACGTCACCAGAGCCCAGCTCGACCAGCTTCTTGCCTTCGAACTCGTCGAACAGGTCGCGCGGGTTCTTGCCCAGGGTGTTGACCAGTACGTTCAGGCGGCCACGGTGGGCCATGCCGATCACCAGCTCCTTGACGCCATAGGAGCCGGAACGCTGGATGATCTCGTCGATCAGCGGAATCAGGCTCTCGCCCCCTTCCAGACCGAAACGCTTGGTGCCCGGGTACTTGGTGCCCAGGTACTTTTCCAGGCCCTCGGCGGCGGTCAGGCGCTCCAGCAGATGGGTGCGGACTTCAGGGGAATACTGCGGGCGGCCACGGACGCTTTCCAGGCGCTGCAGGAACCAGCGGCGCTCTTCGGAATCGACGATGTGCATGAACTCCGCACCGACCGTGCGGCAATATGTCTCTTGCAGCGCATCCCTGATTTCGCGGAGAGTTGCCTCCTCTTTGCCGATGAACAATTCACCGGTGCGGAAGGTGGTATCCAGATCGGCGTCGGTCAACCCATAGTGGTTGAGCAGCAGATCGGCAGGCGGCTGACGCTTCCACAGACCCAGGGGGTCGAGCTGGGCAGCCTGATGACCCTGCAGACGATACGCCTGGATCAGACGCAGGACTTCGACCTGCTTCTTCTCGTGTTCGGAACTGACGGTACCGGCCGAGACCGGTTGAGCTCGCCGCTGGTTCTTGCCCAACAGCACGAAATGGTCACGGATCGCGGAATGCGCGACGTCCGGCGAATTGCCAGTGACCGCAGGCAGCTTCTGGAAGTAGGTGCGCCACTCTTCCGGCACAGCGTTGGCATCGTGCAGAAACAGCTCATAGAGCTCTTCCACATAGGCAGCGTTACTGCCGGACAGGTGAGCGCTGTCCCACAGTTGCTGCATCTGACTTTCGTGCATCTAGTTCACCCCTTCGGCAGAGATAGCATCAGCCGATGACCAGTCTCGACGCGAGACCTGGCCTCCCTACGGCTGCGCCAATGCCCGGATGCTGCTCCGGGTATCCCTGAATGGACATTGGTTGAATCAAGCTATCGAGGTCGCTAACGAACCCGCCCGGCACAACGGGCCGGGCGGGACGTGGATCAGGTACCGCTCTGCAGCAGCATCGCCCGCACATGGCCGATGGCCTTGGTCGGGTTCAGCCCCTTGGGACAGACCGCCACGCAGTTCATGATCGACCGGCAGCGGAATACGCTGAACGGATCGTCCATCGCCGCCAGGCGTTCCTGGGTCTTGGTGTCACGGCTGTCGGCCAGGAAGCGATAGGCCTGCAGCAGCGCGGCGGGGCCGAGGAACTTGTCGGGGTTCCACCAGAAGGACGGGCAGGACGTCGAGCAGCAGGCACACAGGATGCACTCGTACAGACCGTCGATCTTCTCGCGGTCTTCCGGGCTCTGCAGGCGCTCGATGGCCGGGGCCGGAGTCTCGTTCTGCAGGAACGGCTTCACCTTCTCGTACTGCTTGTAGAAGATGCTCATGTCGACGACCAGGTCACGGATGACCGGCAGGCCGGGCAGCGGGCGCACGACCAGCTTGTCGTTCTTGACCACGGCCGACAGCGGCGTGATGCACGCCAGGCCGTTCTTGCCGTTGATGTTCATGCCGTCGGAGCCGCACACGCCTTCGCGGCAGGAACGACGGTAGGAGAAGCCTTCATCCTGCTCTTTGATCAGAGCCAGGACGTCCAGCACCATGAGATCCTTCCCACCGGTATCGACCTGGAACTCCTGCATGGACGGCGCGCCGTCCTGATCCGGGTTGTAACGATAAACGCTGACTTTCAACATGGTGGTCACCTTTAGTAAGTCCGAACCTTGGGTTCGAACATCGGTACGGTCTTGGGCGCGAAGTTGACTCCACGCTTACTGACCCGCTTTTCACCGGGGAAATAGAGGGTGTGGCACAGCCAGTTCTCGTCGTCACGCTCTTCGAAGTCTTCACGGGCGTGAGCACCACGGGACTCCTTGCGGTTCTCGGCGGCGATGGCGGTCGCTTCGGCCACTTCCAGCAGGTTCTGCAACTCGAGCGCCTCGATACGGGCGGTGTTGAAGCCCTGGCTCTTGTCGTTGATCTTGACCTTGGCGATGCGCTCGCGCAGATCGGCCAGCTCGGCGATGCCCTTCTGCATGTACTCGCCGGTGCGGAACACCCCGAAGTAGTTCTGCATGCAGGTCTGCAGCTGCTTGCGCAGCGTGGCGACGTCGTCGCCGGTGGTCCGCTCGTTGACGCCGGACAGACGCTGCAGCGAGGCTTCCAGGTCGCTTTCCGAAGCACCACGGTGCTCGATGCCGTCCTTGAGCGCCTTCTCCAGGTGCAGACCGGCCGCACGACCGAAGACCACCAGGTCCAGCAGCGAGTTGCCACCCAGGCGGTTGGCGCCGTGCACGGACACGCAAGCCACTTCGCCCACGGCGAACAGGCCTTCGATGATCCTGTCGTTGCCGTTGGCGTCCTGAGTGATGGCCTGACCATGAATGTTGGTGGCGATGCCGCCCATCATATAGTGGCAGGTGGGGATCACGGGCACTGGTGCGACGACCGGGTCGACGTGGGCGAAGGTCTTGGACAGTTCGCAGATGCCGGGCAGACGGCTGTGCAGCACGTCTTCACCCAGGTGGTCCAGCTTCAGCAGCACGTGGTCGCCATCCGGACCGCAACCGTTGCCGGCCAGCACTTCCTTGACCATGGAACGGGCGACCACGTCGCGACCGGCCAGGTCCTTGGCGTTGGGCGCATAGCGCTCCATGAAGCGCTCGCCGTGCTTGTTGATCAGATAGCCACCCTCACCGCGGCAACCCTCGGTGACCAGCACCCCGGCGCCGGCGATGCCGGTGGGGTGGAACTGCCACATCTCGATGTCCTGCACCGGCACACCGGCGCGCAGCGCCATGCCGACGCCGTCACCGGTGTTGATCAGGGCGTTGGTGGTGGAGGCATAGATACGGCCCGCGCCGCCGGTGGCCAGCACGGTGGCCTTGGCCTTGACGTAGACGGTCTCGCCGGTCTCGATGCAGATGGCGATGACCCCGACGATGACGCCGTCCTGGTTCTTCACCAGATCCACGGCGTACCACTCGTTGAGGAATACCGTGTTGTTCTTCAGGTTGCCCTGATAGAGGGTGTGCAGCAGGGCGTGACCGGTACGGTCGGCAGCGGCGCAGGTCCGCGCGGCCTGGCCGCCCTTGCCGTAGTCCTTGGACTGGCCGCCGAAGGGACGCTGATAGATACGGCCCTGCTCGGTGCGGGAGAACGGCAGACCCATGTGCTCGAGTTCGAAGACCGCTTCCGGGCCTACGGAGCACATGTACTCGATGGCGTCCTGGTCACCGATGTAGTCCGACCCCTTGACGGTGTCGTACATGTGCCAGCGCCAATCATCGTTCGGGTCGGCCGAGGCGATGGCGCAAGTGATGCCGCCCTGGGCGGACACGGTATGGGAACGGGTCGGGAAGACCTTGGTGATCACCGCGGTCTTGTGACCGGACTGGGCCAGCTGCAGCGCTGCGCGCATACCGGCGCCGCCGCCACCTACGATGATGGCATCAAACGAGATATGACGAATTGTGGACATAGATCAAACACCCCAGAAGATCTGCACGCCCCAGACGAAGAACGCGAACATCGCGAACCCGCATACCGCCTGGAACAGGAAACGCACGGCGGTAGCGCCCTTGCCGATAGCCATGGTGGTCAGGTAGTCGGTGGAGATGGTCCACATACCAACCCAGGCATGAACGCAGACGGACACCAGCGCCAGCAGGCTGAAGATGCGCATCAGGGTGTGGGAGAACAGGCCGTGCCATTGCTCGAAGGTGAGCCCTGGGTGAAGGATCAGGTAGCCGATGATAAAGAGGAAGTAGACCGCAAGGACGACTGCCGAGACCCGTTGAGCCATCCAGTCATAGAGACCGGAACGCGAAAGATTGGTGACGTTGGTTACCATACCCAAACCCCTGCCAGAATGATCAGAACTGCGGAAATGACCAGCACAAGCTGCGCACCCAGCTTGCCGCCCTGCAGGGTTTCGCCGGCGCCACCATCCATGATCAGGTGCCGAATGCCGGCGACCAGGTGGTAGAGCAATGCAGACAGCAGACCCCAGATCACGAGCTTGACCAGCGGATAGGCCAGAAAAGCTTTCACTTGGCCGAAGCCTTCCGGACTGCCCAGGGACAGGTGCAGGCCATAAAGCATGACTGCAATGCCGAGGAACAGGATGACGCCGGAGATACGGTGAAGAATCGAGGTATAAGCTGTGATAGGTAGTTTGATGGTCCTGAGATCTAGGTTTACAGGTCGTTTGCTATTCACGGCTTCTTTCACACTGAGGGCCCAATTGCGGTCGGGCTAGTTATAGGAGATTCCACATCTGCTACACGCTTCCTGTTGGAAGCGTCTTGACCGCTCGGCATCAGCTCGCCGACCCGGTACGGTCGGGCGAGAATTATAGACAGTTAGCCTACTCATGACAAACGCGGATGCCCGATTCCGACGTCGCCAGCTGATATTCAGAAGCCTGCGTGTTAAGGTCTTTTCGCCGCACAATCCGCCCAGAAAGAGCCTTTAGGGTGATATTTTCGTAAATTGACTTTCAAATTTATCCCTCTATAGTGGGCGAGGCCCTGAGTGGAGGGTTTATTGATGATTTCAAAGCAAAATAAGGAGGCCTAATGGCTGACAAGAAAGCGCAGTTGATCATCTCGGGAGCGGATCCGGTTGACCTGCCCGTTATGTCCGGCACCCTTGGCCCGGACGTGATCGATGTTCGCAACCTCACCTCCACTGGTGTGTTCACCTTTGACCCGGGCTTCATGTCCACTGCCTCGTGCGAGTCCAAGATCACCTATATCGATGGTGACAAGGGCATCCTGCTGCACCGGGGCTACCCGATCGAGCAACTGGCGGAGAAATCCGACTATCTCGAGACCTGTTACCTGTTGCTCAAGGGTGAATTGCCGAACGCGCAAGAAAAGGTGCAGTTCGTTGACACCATCAAGAACCACACCATGGTTCACGAGCAACTGAAGAACTTCTTCAACGGCTTCCGCCGCGATGCGCACCCCATGGCGATCATGTGCGGTGTGGTCGGCGCCCTTTCGGCCTTCTACCACGACTCCCTGGACATCACCGATCCGCAGCACCGCGAGATTTCGGCGATGCGCCTGATCGCCAAGATGCCGACCCTGGCAGCCATGGTGCACAAGTACTCCATGGGTCAGCCGATGATGTATCCCCGCAACAACCTGGGATACGCGGAAAACTTCCTGCACATGATGTTCAACACCCCGTGCGAGGAAAAACCGATCAGCCCGGTGCTGGCCCGCGCCATGGATCGCATCTTCATCCTGCATGCCGACCATGAGCAGAACGCCTCCACCTCCACCGTCCGCCTGGCCGGTTCGTCGGGCGCCAACCCCTTCGCCTGTATCGCTGCCGGTATCGCTGCCCTCTGGGGCCCGGCGCACGGGGGTGCCAACGAAGCGGTACTGAAGATGCTGGACGAGATTGGCGATGTGGCCAACATCGACAAGTTCGTGGCCAAGGCCAAGGACAAGAACGATCCGTTCAAGCTGATGGGCTTCGGCCATCGCGTCTACAAGAACTTCGATCCGCGCGCCACGGTGATGAAGCAGACCTGCGACGAAGTCCTGGCCGAGCTCGGCATCAACGATCCGCAACTGGAACTGGCCATGCGCCTGGAAGAACTGGCCCGCAAGGACCCCTACTTCGTCGAGCGCAACCTCTACCCGAACGTGGACTTCTACTCCGGCATCATCCTCAAGGCGATCGGCATTCCGACCAGCATGTTCACCGTGATCTTCGCCATGGCACGGACCGTCGGCTGGATCTCGCACTGGCAGGAAATGCTCTCCGGTCCCTACAAGATCGGTCGGCCGCGCCAGCTGTACACCGGCGTGACCCAGCGTGACATCCCGGACGATCGCGGCTGATCGATCCGTTAGGAACAACCCCGCCTCGGCGGGGTTTTTTGTGCCCGCCAGAACTAGATCAGCGGCGGAAAACCAGAATGGCAGGCATAAAAAAGCCCGCACTAGGCGGGCTTTTTCGAGTCTGGATCAGGCAGCTTACTTGGCCTGAGCTTCGACTTCGGCTTCTACGCGACGGTTAACAGCGCGACCGGCTTCGGTGGCGTTGTCAGCAACCGGGCGGGATTCGCCGTAACCAACAGCATTCACGCGGCCGCCCTGCACGCCGTACTGGTTGACCAGGACGTTACGCACGGCGTTGGCACGACGCTCGGACAGCTTCTGGTTGTAGGCGTCGGTGCCGACGGAGTCGGTGTGGCCTTCAACGGTGGTCGAGGTCTGCGGGTACTGCTGCATGAAATCAGCCAGGTTCTTGATGTCGGCGTAGCTGTTGGGCTTGACCACGGCCTTGTCGAAATCGAATTTCACGTCCAGCTCGACGCGAACGGTTTCGGCAGCAGCCGGGCAGCCGGTAGCGTCAACGGTGACGTTGGCCGGGGTGTTCGGGCACTTGTCGACGTTGTCGCAAACGCCGTCGTTGTCGGAATCGGTGCAGACGTCAGCAACGGGGGCCGGAGCCGGAGCCGGAGCGACTTCTTTCTTGGTGGAACCACCGAAGTTCAGACCAACACCTACAGCAGCGCTCCACTCGGTGTCGCCGTAGTCGATGTTGTAGTTAGCTTGCACGCCGGTACGGGCATACAGGTTCTCGGTGAAGTAGTACTTCAGGCCGGCACCCAGGTTGGCGTAGGTGGAGTGATCACGACCACCTTCGTTGATGTCGCGGTTGCTGATGGACTGGTGAGCGAAGCCACCGGACACATACGGACGCAGGCCGACGCCGGGCTGACCGAAGTGGTAGTAGGCATCCAGAGCGGCCAGGCTGCCCTTGATGTTCTTGTGGCCCAGGTCGTGGTCGCCACGGGCGTTGTGGTACTCACCGTAGGACAACGCCAGCTCAACGTCATCGGTCAGGAAGTAGCCAACGGAACCGCCGTACAGGTCAGCGTTGGTCATGTTGCGCTGGCTGTCGGTGAACAGACGGCTGCCGAACAGCTCGGTCTCGACGGCGCCTTGACCTTGTGCCAGGGCGCTCAGCGAGGCGCTTGCCAGCAGGGAGCCGATAACGACGCCCAAGGTGCTCTTCAGTTTCATCCTTTGTATCCCCATTTTAGTGGTACTAATTCCGGCAATCTCCGGAGGCTTCGACAACAAGTTTTCGTGAAGTTCAAAAACTTACGACCGACACATCCGGTCAGCCCTCAACTTCAGCTGCGAACTTGTCACGCAGTTTGTCGAGTGCCCGCTTGTACCGCATCTTGGTGGCGCTGAGGCCCATGTGCATGATGTCGGCGATCTCCTGGAACTCCAGCTCGGCGACGAAGCGCAGCACCAGAATTTCCCGATCGACCTGACCCACATGGACCAGCCAGCGATCCATCCCTCCCTTCTCTTCCAGCTTCGGCGCCCGTTCCTCGGAGGCTTCCTCCATCGGATCCAGACTTAATGCCTCTACCAGCCGCCGCTTGCGACGTTCCTTGCGGTACTGAGTGATGCACTCGTTGTAGGTGATGCTGTACAGCCAGGTCTTGAATTTCGATTTCCCCTCGAAATTCTTCAAACCGTAAAGCACCTTCAGCATGATCTCCTGGCAGACATCGTCTGCATCCCGGTCGTTCCCCAGGTAGCGGGCGCAGACGTTGAGCAGGGTGCGCTGGTAACGGCGCATCAGTTCTTCGTAGGCTCGCGTCACGTGGAAGAGTTCACCATGCGCGCGCTGGACCAGCTCTTCATCACTGAGCGTAGTCGGGTCGTAGGCATGAGGGGCAGGCTTGTTCAAGACGGAGTTGGCTACCAAAAAGTGGCGGGCATGATAGCCATCTCCGCGGCGCCTGTCAGCGGCTGCGCACCTGAGCCTCCAGTAATAGACGGTTCGGAACCGAAACGATATCGCCCTCCTCGGTCATGATGAGGGTCTTAGCGGTCCCGATTTCCTCGATCTCGCCTTCGACGTCCGCCAGGGTCACCCACTGGCCGACTTCGTAGAGTTCGCGCACATAGATGCCGGCCAGAATCTGCGACACCAGTCCCCGGCTGCCCAGCCCCAGGGCCAGGGCCGCGGCCAGGGCGAAGGCGGTCAGCACGATGGCGATGACCAGGTTCAGCAGCTCGGTCTTGATCTCCAGCTGACCGACCGCGACCGAAATCGAAATGATGATGACCAGGCCCTGGGCCAGGCGCCCCAGCCCCGCGGCGTAATCCAGGCCGACACCCTCGGCGGCGCCGTGGACCAGGCCACTGACCAGTTGCGCCAGCAGCACGCCAACGATGAGCACCAGGGCGGCACCAAAGATCTTGGGTACATAGAGCGCCATGACGTCCAGGGTGGAGGACACGCGCTGCAGGCCCAGGGATTCGGCGGCCGACACCAGGAACACCAGCAGGACAAACCAGTAGACGATCCGGCCGATCAGGGTGGTGACCGGGATGCGGATGCCGATCTTGGCCAGCTGTTTGGTCACACCGGCACCGGCAAGGATGCGATCCAGGCCGAGTTTGGCGAGTACCTTCGACAGTACGGTGTCGAGAATCTTGGCGACGGCGAAGCCGGCGAGGATCACTACCAGGGCGCCGAAGACGTTGGGAATGAAACCGGCCACCTTGCTCCACAGGGTGGTCATGGCGGACAGCAGACTCTGGGTCCAGATATCGAATTCCATCTACTTCAGGATCTCCGGGGAAGATTCGCTACGCCGGGTGCGACGTGAGCGCGGCTTCAGATGAGGGGCACCGTTGCCCAGCGCCAGCAGCAGCACCGATACCCAGTGCCGCCCGATCAGATCGAACAGCGCACCAGCGCCCACCTGGCGGTTGGCGGTCTTGAGTACCCGGTGCAAGCGCGCCTGGTCATCGCCCTCCTCGTCCTGAGCGTTGGCCGGGGTATTGAGGAGCGCCTTGAGGGACGCTTCGAAAGGATCGTGCATAAGCACCTCGCTGGTCGTTTCCTCTTGACGCAACGAGGTGGAGGCGGGTCACAGCCAGCGCAGTCGGCGAAACAGCCAGACCTGGAAGATCGACACCGCCGCGATCAGCAGGCAGGCGGCCACGAAGCCGAAGGGAGACGAGGAACCCGGCAGGCCGCCCATGTTCATTCCCAGCAGGCCGGTGATGAAGCTGATGGGCAGGAAGAAGCCGGTAATGATGGCCAGCAGATAGAGGGTACGGTTGGTCTTTTCCGTGGTCGCCCGCTGTTCGGCGTCCTGCAGCAGCGCCACCCGCTCGCGCATGACCTCGAGTTCTTCCAGGTTACGCACCAGGCTGTTGTGCAATTCGCTCCAGTAGCCCTGACTGGCCGCCTCGACGAACCAGGCGGGCTTGCCGCGGGCCAGATCGCCATAGATGTCGCGCTGCGGGGCCAGGTAACGGCGCAACCCGGTCGCGCGACGCCTGAGGGTGAGCACCTGGGCATGGTCGGGCAGGCTGTTCTCGTCCTGGTCGACCTGCTCTTCGAGGCCATCGAGCTGGTCGGACAGGCCGCGCACCAGGTCATCGACCCGGCTGGTCATGTAGCTGGCGAGATAGAGCACCAGTTCCTCGGCGCTCTGGGCGCCGATGCCCGCTTCCAGGTCTTCCTGGACTTCGGCGGCAGCCTTCATGGGTCTCATGCGCAGCGAGATCACCCGGCGTTTGTCGACGAAGACCCGCAGCGACACCATGTCTTCGGGCACGGCGCCAGGATTGAGGTTCACCCCGCGTAGGAACAACAGCAGGCTGTCGTCGGGCTGATTGACCAGCCGCGGGCGGGTCGCCTCTTCCAGCAGCAGGTCGCAGGCGAATTCGCTCAGGCCGCTGGATTGCCGGAGCCAGGCCTGGGCTTCGGGAACGCTGCGATCCCAGTGCAGCCAGAGTACCTCGCCGGGGCCCGGCTCGGCCTCGGCCAGTTCCCGGCGACTCAGGCGTCTGCCGCCACCGCGGCCATCGAGGAGATAGCCATAGATGAGGCCCTGTTCCACATCGCTGTCGTACTGCTGCATCTGACGTCTCTTGCAGGGATCGCGACCGCATCCGGTCAAGCGCTCCGGCAAAGGCGGCCCTGGACAGGGCGCAGGCACCACCTTCGTAGGGGAATGAGGGAATCAATCCTGGAAAGGCTGACCCCGCCTGCCAGGCGGGGTCAGCCCTGGGATCAGGCGTTGCCTTCAGCCAGGAAGAACCAGGTGTCGAGCACGGAGTCGGGGTTGAGCGAGACGCTCTCGATGCCCTGCTCCATCAGCCACTTGGCCAGATCCGGGTGATCCGAGGGACCCTGACCGCAGATGCCGATGTACTTGCCGGCCCGGTTGCAGGCGGCGATGGCATTGGCCAGCAGCTTCTTGACCGCCGGATTACGCTCGTCGAACAGGTGGGCGATGATGCCGGAGTCGCGATCCAGGCCCAGGGTTAGCTGGGTCAGGTCGTTGGAGCCGATGGAGAAGCCGTCGAAGTGCTCGAGGAACTCGTCCGCCAGCAGGGCGTTGGAGGGCAGCTCGCACATCATGATCACGCGCAGGTCGTTCTCGCCGCGCTTGAGGCCGTTCTCGCCGAGCAGCTCGACCACCCGCGCCGCCTCGTCCAGGGTGCGGACGAAGGGCACCATGAGCTCGACGTTGGTCAGGCCCATCTCTTCGCGCACCTTCTTCATGGCGCGACATTCCAGCTCGAAACAGTCGCGGAAGTTCTCGCTGATGTAGCGGGAAGCGCCGCGAAAGCCCAGCATGGGGTTCTCTTCCTCGGGTTCGTAGAGCTTGCCGCCGATCAGGTTGGCGTACTCGTTGGACTTGAAGTCCGACAGGCGCACGATGACCTTTTTTGGCCAGAAGGCGGCAGCCAGGGTGGCGACCCCTTCCACCAGCTTCTCGACATAGAAGCCGACCGGATCCGAATAGCCGGCGATACGCTTGTCGACGCTTTCCTTTACCTCGCAGGGCAGGCTGTCATAGTTCAGCAGCGCCTTGGGGTGCACGCCGATCATGCGATTGATGATGAATTCGAGGCGCGCCAGACCCACGCCGGCGTTGGGCAGCTGGGCGAAATCGAAGGCACGGTCGGGGTTGCCGACGTTCATCATGATCTTGAACGGCAACTCGGGCATGGCATCCACCGAGCTCTTGCGGATGTCGAAGTCCAGCTCGCCTTCGTAGATCAGGCCGGTATCGCCCTCGGCGCAGGAGACGGTGACGGTCTGGCCTTCCTTGAGCAGGCTGGTGGCATTGCCGCAGCCGACCACCGCCGGGATACCCAGCTCGCGGGCGATGATGGCGGCGTGACAGGTACGACCGCCCCGGTTGGTGACGATGGCACTGGCGCGCTTCATCACCGGCTCCCAGTCGGGATCGGTCATGTCGGAGACCAGGACATCGCCGGGCTGGACGCGGTCCATTTCGCTGACGTCGCGGATGATCTTGACCTTGCCGGCGCCGATGCGCTGGCCGATGGCACGGCCTTCCACCAGCACCTGGCCCTTGTCCTTGAGCAGGTAGCGCTCCATGACGGTGGCGCTGGCCCGGCTCTTCACCGTTTCAGGACGGGCCTGGACGATGTAGAGCTTGCCGTCGTCGCCGTCCTTGGCCCATTCGATGTCCATCGGCCGTCCATAGTGGCGCTCGATGATCAGCGCCTGCTTGGACAGTTCGGTGACCTCGGCGTCGGTGATGGAGAAGCGCGCGCGATCCGCGGGCTCGACATCGACGGTACGGACCGAGCGGCCGGCCTTGGCTTCTTCGCCATAGACCATCTTGATCGCCTTGCTGCCCAGGTTGCGCCTGAGGATGGCCGGGCGACCGGCTTCCAGGGTGGGCTTGTGGACATAGAATTCGTCCGGGTTCACCGCTCCCTGCACCACGGTCTCGCCCAGGCCATAGGCGGCGGTGACGAAGACCGCATCGCGGAAGCCGGATTCGGTATCCAGGGTGAAGAGCACGCCGGCGGCGCCGGTTTCCGAACGCACCATGCGCTGCACGCCGGCGGACAGGGCGACCAGCTTGTGATCGAAGCCCTGGTGGACGCGGTAGGCGATGGCGCGGTCATTGAAGAGAGAGGCGAAGACTTCCTTGGCCGCGCGAATGACGTTGTCGACGCCGCGGATGTTGAGGAAGGTTTCCTGCTGGCCGGCAAAGGAGGCATCCGGCAGGTCTTCGGCGGTCGCCGAGGAGCGCACGGCCACGGCGAGATTAGGGTTGCCTGCCGAGATCTCGGCGAAGGCCCGGCGAATCTCGGCGTCCAGGCGCTCGGGGAAGGGTGCGTCCATGACCCACTGGCGGATCTGGGCGCCGGTCTTGGCCAGGGCGACGACGTCATCGACATCCAGGGCATCGAGGGCGGCGTGGATACGCTCGTTCAGCCCGCTCTGCTCAAGGAAATCGCGATAGGCCTGGGCCGTGGTGGCGAACCCGCCCGGCACGGAGACGCCCGCGTTGGCCAGGTTGGCGATCATCTCGCCGAGAGATGCGTTCTTGCCGCCCACGCGCTCGACGTCGTGTACGCCAAGCTGCTCCAGTGAAATTACATACTCGTCCAAGGTCTTCTCTCCATCTTGTGTCTTTGTGGGAAAGCAGTACGCCTCGGCGCCCGCCCCATGGACAGTGGACGGTGGTAGGTTACAGTGCAGCGATCCCTGCCCCGTACGCCACCAGGACGTCCCTCCATGCAACGAACCGCCTTTTTCATTTCCGACGGTACCGGCATCACGGCCGAAACCCTCGGTCAGAGCCTCCTGGCCCAGTTCGGGGACATCACCTTCAGAAAGATCACGCGCCCCTACGTGGATACGCTGGACAAGGCCAGGGCGATGGTACAGCAGATCAATGCCGCCGCCGTCCAGGACGGTGCGCGACCCATCATCTTCGATACCATCGTCAACCGTGACATCCGGGCCATTCTGGACCAGTCGAACGGGTTCATGATCGACATCTTCTCCACGTTTTTATCCCCGCTCGAACGGGAACTTTCCGCCGAATCTTCGTATTCGGTAGGGAAGTCACATTCGATCATGCACAATAGTCACTACATGGAGCGGATCGAGGCCGTCAATTTCGCACTCGAAAACGACGACGGCGCCCGCACGACCCACTATGCGCAGGCCGATCTGATCCTGGTGGGGGTCTCGCGCTGCGGCAAGACGCCGACCTGCCTCTATATGGCGCTGCAATACGGCATCCGCGCAGCGAACTATCCGCTGACCGAAGAGGACATGGAGCGTCTGCAGTTGCCCGCCTCGCTCAAGACCTACAAGGACAAGCTGTTCGGCCTGACCATCGACGCCGAGCGCCTGGCGGCGATCCGCCACGAGCGCCGGCCCAACAGTCGCTATGCGAGCTTCGCCCAGTGCGAATTCGAACTGCGCGAGGTGGAGAGTCTGTTCCGTCGCGAGAACATCTCCTTCATCAACACCACGCATTTTTCCGTGGAGGAGATCTCGGCGAAGATTCTGGTGGAGAAAGGCGTGGAAAGACGGTTTAAATAGCCGACCACCCTCCTCTTCAGCGCCTGCGTGGCGCGCCAGGCGACCGCCATGAACCTCGTCGATGCCCTGCTGTTCTTTCCGGTCGCCCTGCTCATTGCCCTGACCCCCGGCCCCAACAACTTCTGCTCGCTCGGCAATGGCATCCGCCATGGCGCGGTGACCGCAGGCTTGGCGGCCCTGGGTCGCGATGTGGCCTTCGTGATCTTCCTGGTGATCTCGGCGGTGGGCCTGGGCGCCATGCTGCTGGCTTCGGAGACGGCCTTCACCGTCATCAAGTGGATCGGCGCGCTCTACCTGCTCTACCTCGGCGTGAAGAGCTGGCGCAGCCGGGCCTTCGACGGCCTGGACCTGACCGAGGCCGGGGCGGCGCAACCGCGGGCGCTACACCGGCTGATGCTGCAGGAGTTCCTCATCGGCATCAGCAATCCCAAGGCGATCCTGCTGTTCGCCGCGGTCTTTCCGCAGTTCATCGACCCCAGCCAGCCGACGACCCAGCAATTCGTCTACCTGGGTGGCACCCATCTGTTCGCGGAAATGGTCGCGGCCTTCATCTACGGCCTGTTTGGTCGGCAGATCCGCCGCTTCATCCGCGGACCCCGCGGGGTCCGTCGCCTCAACCAGGCTACCGGGGCCTTCTTTGCCGGCGCCGGCGGTCTGTTGCTGACCGCCCACCGCTGATTCAGGACGACACCAGCCCGGACTGGGCGGCGCCCAGCTTGGCCAGGGCCGCTTCGATCGCCGACCAGGACTGCTGCCTGGGCGCTACCGGCGTGTCCACGGCTGCCTGGCGAGCGGTCCGCACCAGAGCGTTGAATTCGGCTGTCAGAGCAGCGGCCCGGGCCGTGTCCGCATCCCCGGAAAAGACCACGGGTGACAGCCAGAGGCGCTCCTGCAGGCGTTCGCCGATCTGCTGGGCGAATTGCAGCCGCCGCTGCTGGCCGATCTGCCCGGTCTCGGTGTCTTCGACCAGGCCCAGCGACAGCGTCTTGTAGGCCGGCAGCCGATCGAGCAGACCCTGCTGGGCCTGGACCGAACGCGGCCAGTCGACATGCAGCCCCTCCACCGGCAGAGCGGTAGCCAGGCCCAGGTTGTCGATCAACTCACCGTGACGCACGCCCAGCAGCTTCTTCAGCGGCTCGCGCTGCAGCAGGTTGTAGGCCCTTTCGAAGGCGGTACGCCAGGCCAGCGGCAGCTCCAGCGCCAGCAGCGGCTCGTCGAGCTGGATCCATTCCACGCCCTGAGCGGCCAACCTCGCGAATATCTCGCCATAGACCGGCAGCAGCGACTCCAGCAGTTCGAGGCGGTCGAAGGCCGGATCGGGCGAGCGACCGAGCCATAGATAGCTCAGGGGTCCGAGGATCACCGGCTTGGCCACCAGACCGAGCGCCTGGGCCTCGGCGACCTCCTCGAACAGCTGCTCCCAGCCGATGGCGAAGGACTGGTCCGCGGTGAATACCGGGACCTGACAGGGGCCGGCGAATCCCTGACCCTCTGCCGCCTCGGTCCGAGCGGCGGCGCCGACCAGATACGAATGCGCCAGAACCCGATCGCCCCAGCCGAAGTCGCCTACCGCGAGCCACTCACAACCGGCGGCCTGCTGGGCGCGCCACGCCTGCCGACGCTGCTCGCGTCCCTGGGCGATCAGGGCGGCACGGTCGCAGCTGTCGAGAGACGCCAGGGACGCGTCACCCTGTTGCTCGCTGCGCGCGGAACCCTGGGAATGAATCTTGACCATTGCAAACCTCCACCTGACAGGCTGGAGATTGTCTTCTCGCGCGACGCATGAAACAAACTCAGGTTTCTTGTGGTGAACTCAAGTTTCTGTCATACACCGCGATCAGGGTTTGAAGCGCGCCATGCTGTAGGCGTCGACGAACACCCCATCGCGCAGGGCATAGCGCCGCAGCAGCCCTTCTTCTTCGAAACCGAGCTTGCGATAGAGCGCCAGGGCCGGCTCGTTGTCGCTGAAAACCGTCAGCTCGACCCGTTGCAGATTCATCCAGTTGTCGGCGAGGTCGAGCAGCGCCGTCAGCAGCTGGGTGCCTATGCCCTGCCCCTGGCAATCCCGGGCCACGCCCATGCCGATGGCACCACAATGCTGGCGGCGAATGCGCGGCTGTTGCTCGAGACTGGCGCTGCCCACCACCCGCCCCTGCTGCAGGGCGACCAGCGCCACCCGGCCTTCGCGCTCGGCGCTCTGCCGCTGCCGCCATTGCTCGGCGGTCTGATAGGGCAATTGCAGCACCTGTCGCGCCACTACCGGATCGCCATAAAGGGCGGCCAGGCCCTCGGCGTGACGATCGGCATAGCGTTCCAGATGGACAAGCGAGCTGGACATGGGTGGCACTCCTTCACGGAAGTCCGCAGCTTCGCCCAGGTCCGGGGATCGGACAAGGGCGAAGCGTGCGAGTCACGCGCCGGTTACAGCGTCCACTTCAGGCTGAGCATGACGTTGCGGGGATCGCCGTAGGTGCCACTTCCGGTACCCGTCGGGATGCCCTGCCAGTATTTCTCGTCGAAGATGTTGTTGAAGTTGACCCGGCCATCCCAGTGCTCGTTGAAGCGGTAGCCGGCCATCAGACCCACCAGGGCATAGCTGTCCTGCTTGGCTTCGCCGGTGCCGACGCGCTCGAAGGTCTCGCTCTGAGCCTGCAGATCGGCACCGATACGCCAGTTGCTCAGGCTACCCGTGAGTTGGTAGCTGGTGGCGGCCTTGAACAGGTGCTTGGGCTGCTCGGGCGCGAAGCGGCGATCCTCGTAGGTGACATCCTTGGTGTATTGGCTGAGGACCAGGGTATAGGCCGCAGACGCCTGCCAGTTTGGCGTCAGTTGGCCGGAGATTTCCGCGTCGATCCCGCGACTGCGGACCTCGCCCGCAGCGCTGTAACAGCTCTGCGCGGGGTAGCCAGGGCAGAAGGTGGCCTGGTTGGCTGGCAGGTAGGCACGATTCTCCTGGATGGTGTCGAACAGCGCCACGGAGGCATTCAGCGCGCCATCGAAATAGGCCCCCTTGAGACCGATCTCGTAGCTTCTGCCAGTCATGGGCTCGAGGACCGAACCTCCGGAGTTCTGCTCGCTTTGCGGCTTGAAGATCTCGGTATAGCTGGCATAGACCGAGTAGATGTCGTTCAGGTCATAGATGATGCCGGCATAGGGCGTGACTTCGCGGGTGGCCTTGTAGTCGTTGTCGCTGTAAAGGTTGTCGAAGTCATACCAGCTGACTCGTCCCCCGACGATGACGTGCAGCGGGTCCACCGGATTGAAGCGCGCTGCCGCATACACCGCCTCTTCGGTGGTGGTGTTCTTGCTGGCATAGGGTGTCAGGCTGTCCTTGGCCGGCTTGGGGATGCTGCTGGGGCGGAAGTTGTAGATGTCCACCGGAGTGGCACCCGAGTAGCCGCCACGCTGATAGAACTTGTCCTGCCGCCGACTGATCCCGGCCATCAGTTCGTGCTCGCGACCCAGCAACTGGAAGGGCCCGCTCACCGAAGCATCAAGGTTGAGCTGATCGGAATCGGTGCGATAGGCGCCGGAGGCGGTACCAAAGTCACTGACCGAACTGTAGCTGAAGTCCGCGGCCGTGGACGTCAGGTAGTTGGAGTAGGTATCGGAATTGGCCCAGACCTGCTGCGCCGCCAGCTTGGCCTTCCAGCCGTTGTCGAAGGTGTGGGTGATGTCGGAGAACAGGGTGTAGTTGTCCTGATCCCAGTAGGCCCAGTCGCCGCTCAGGAAGGTGGAGCGTGACAGGTGCAGGTTTTCCCCATTGGGACCGCTGGGCAGGCTGCCCCAGTCGGAGGTCTTGTCCTCGCGCTGCTTGGACGCGCCGATGGTCCAGGTGGTGGCGTCGCTGAGATCCGCTTCGAGGACGCCATAGAAGGTCTGGCGCTTGCGCTCGCGCACGTCCTGGAAACTGTGGCCGTCCTCGTAGGCGGCCACGGCGCGACCGCGCAGGGTGCCGGCTTCGTTGAGCTTGTTGGAGGCGTCGACCTCGGTACGGTAGCGGTCCCAGCTGCCGGCGCTGGTGGTGACGCTGACCTGGGGGAAGGCGGTCGGGCGCTTGCGCACCAGATTCAGGGTGGCCGAAGGATCGCCGGCGCCGGTCATCAGGCCGGTGGCACCGCGAACCACCTCGACACGGTCGTAGATGGACAGATCGGCCGAGGACAGACTGTCGAGGGTGAAGGTCCCGGCCGTGGTGGGCAGGCCGTCGTACATGACGTTGTCGATGCGGAAGCCGCGGGAGAGGAATTCCTGGCGGTCGCCGCCGAATTTGCGCAGCGTTACGCCCGGTGCGTATCTGACCACATCGTTGAGATCGGTCATGCCCTGGTCTTCCATGCGCTGCCGGGTGATGACGCTCACCGACTGCGGCGTCTCCCGGATCGACAGGGGCAGGCCGGTGGAGGTGCTCATGGCGCCGGTGGTGTAGGAGCGTGTCCCTTCGGTGGTCGTCCGGCCCGTCAGGGAGCCATCGTCCGCGCTGATGGTGGTGGCCTCCAGCGCCACGCTGCCGGCCGCCGCCTGGGTGGCCACCGGGGCGACGGTCGCGATCGAGCCGCTGACCGAGGCCGCCAGGCCACTGCCCGCCAGCAGGCGCTGCAGGGCGACATCCGGCTCCATCCGCCCCGCCAGTGCCGGCGCTCGCTTGCCTACCAGGGCAGCAGGATCGTAGTTCACCTGGAAGCCACTCGCGCGCGCGAAGCTCTGCAAGGCATCGGCCAGCGGCTGCGCCGGTTGCGACAGCGCCACGGGAGCGGCCTGGGCGAGGGTCGCCACGCCCAGGGAGACGGAAAGCGCGATGAGACGAAGGGAGAAGAGCTGCATGTTGTTGGTCGTCCTCTAGGGAAACACCGACCCGTCCGTACCCCACGTAAGGACTCGCTGGAGGCTATCCAGGGACCGGTATCCGTTGCCGTCTTGCGCGGCGGAACGCAGGCTATGCAACCTGGATGCATCTGTAAATGCAAATTAATATCATAAGCGAACGCAAATCAGCCGATTCCGCTCAGGAAGCGCTCAAGGACGCGCCTCTGCCGGTGTCAGCCTTCCATCGCCCTGTCCCGACTATTTTCGAGGAAATGTTTCAAGGAAACAGGGACTGCCCTGCCTACCTTGCGCGGCAGTGGGCAAAGCTGTTGAGCGAGCGGTGGTCTGTCGCTGTGGTGAAGGCGGAATTGGAAATGGAGGGCTAGGGAAAGCTGCAGGCGGCGGCGGGCCGGTTCAGACCAGCCGCCTGGAGCCACCCGCCCCCTCGTCGTGAAAGCGCTGGGCGATGGCGCAGATCTGCGGCTCGATGGCCAGGAAGGCGTCGAGCACCACAGGATCAAAGGTGCTGCCGCGCATCTCGCGCATCATCTGCAGCGAATCCGCATGGCTGAACGGCTCCTTGTAGCAGCGCCGGCTGATCAGGGCGTCGTAGATATCGGCCACCGCCATGATCCGCCCCGCCAGCGGGATATCGGTACCGGACAGTCCGTTGGGATAGCCGCTGCCATCCCACTTCTCATGGTGGGTGCTGGCGATCTCGGCGGCCAGGGCGAGAAAGTTGTCATCCTCCAGATGGCTGGCCGTGCTGAGGATGATCTGCCGACCGAATTCGGCATGCCGCTGCATCACCTGCATCTCCTCCGGGGTCAGCCGGCCGGGCTTGAGCAGGATGGCATCCGGCACGCCGACCTTGCCGATGTCGTGCAGGGGCGCGGACAGGAACAGCAGCTTGATGTAATCGGGCGTGAGTTGCTCCGGCGCGTGGCCGGACAGCCGCAACTGCTCGGCGATGGCGCGAACGTAGTACTGGGTGCGCTTGATATGGGCACCGGTCTCGGGATCGCGGGTTTCGGCGACCGCCGCCATGGACTCGATGGTGACCTGCCGCGAGCGTTCCAGCTGCCGGCGCCAGCGCTCTTCGTGCTGGCGCGCCAGGATGATCCGGGTGATCAGCGCCAGCGCCGAGAGCATCGCCACCAGCAGCAGGGGCGCGGCCAGCGGAAGGAAGACGTCATGGCGAACGAATAGCCAGGCGCCCAGCAGTTGCGGCAGGACGATCAAGGCGGCCGCCAGCAGGGCGAAGCGACGCTGACTGCGATTGAAGAGAAAGCCAACGGCGAGCAGCAGGCCGCCGGTCAGGCATAGCACCAGTTGCAGCACGCCGGCGAACTGGGGAATCCTTACCAGGGCATCGTCCAGCAGGTCCTGGGTCAGGGCGGCCTGCAGCCTGACGCCGGAAAAGATCTGGCCCAGCGCCGTCGTGTGCAGGTCGTTGAAGCCTGCGGCCGAGACGCCGACGAAGACGACCTTGCCCTTGAGGGTGGCCGGCGCCACCGCGCCGCTGAGCACCGCCACTGCCGAGACCTCCGGATAGTGCTCGGCCTCGCTGTGCAGCCGCAGCAGCGCCTGGCCTTCGCGATCGAGTGGCAGCCGGTGATCGCCGAGTCGCAGCGTCGGCCCGGCAAGGCCGCTCTCCACCACCGCCTCGTTCAGCCCCAGGGCGCGCAGGGTGGCGGCCAGCGCCAGACTCGGATGAACGATACCCTGGTGGCTGAGCAGCAGGGGGACGCGCCGCAGGATGCCATCGCTGTCACGCTGGCTGTTGATGAAGCCACTGAAGCGCGTCTGGCTGGCGATGGAGGCCACGTTGTCCAGCGCGCCGCTGGCTGCGGGCAGCTGCAGGGCGTCGAGGGCGCCGGTGAAGCCGACCCCTGGCCGCAGTCCGCCGGAGACGGGTTGCTGCAGATCGAGAAAGAAGAAACGGGCGCCGACGGCCCCCGTCTGCCCCATGACGTAACCGAGATAGCCATCATTGTCCTGCAATTCCGCAGGCACCCCGGAAAAGCTCAGGTCCACACCGAAGTCGTTGCGGAAACTCTGCTGCAAGGCCTTGAGCGAGGTCCGGTCCGGCTCGCTGAACAGGACATCCACGGCGATCGCCGCCGGCTGGGCCTCGGCGATCCGCGAGAGCAGCTGAGCGACCCGATAGCGGGGCCAGGGCCACTGCCCGAGCGCCGCCAGACTCGCCTCGTCGATGCTGACCACCTGGACATCCGTGGCATCCTCGGTGCTGGCCGCCAGGCGACTGAGCTGGTCGTAGGCCAGGCGATCGAGGTACTGCAGCGGCGGCAACTGCGCCAGGGCAGCGAGACCGAAGGCCAGCGACAGCCCCAGGCTGACCAGGAACATCCAGGGCGCGCGCCGGCGCAGCAGGGTCGCAACGGAGTTCATGCCCGCGAACCTAGAGAATCAGGACTTCGACACGCCGGTTGCGCGGCTCGGATTTGCCGGGACGGGTCGGTACCAGGGGCACGGTATCGCCGAAGAATTCGACATTGATGCGCAACTTGGGATCGAGCCGCTGCAGCAGACCGGCCACCTTGCGGGCACGCTGCCCCGAGAGGTCGAGGTTGTAGGAAGGCGCTCCCGAGCCATCCGCATGGCCGAACACCGAAATCTCCGTGGGGATGCGCTGCCGCGCCGTTTCCAGCACCTCAGGGAGGAGCGCTTTGGACCGCGGCGTGAGCTCCATGCTGTCGGAGAGGAAGTTGAGGATGTAGGTCTTCGGCGGCGACGGCTGAGCCGCCAGCACCTGTCGATGCTGCTGCTCGAAAAGGGGTTGGGCCACCGCCTGCACGGCGGTCGGCGCCTGCCCGGGTGCGCCCACCGTGACCTCGCCGAAGCCCTGGTCGATGGCCTGGCGACCGGCCGGGCTGGTCACCGAAACGGCGCCGACATGGCCGTCTTCATCGGGCATGAGGATGACCCGCGTCTGCGGCGGCGGCGGGCTGGCACAGCCGCCCAGCAGCAGCGCGGACAACAGCACGCTCAGCAGCAGACGCCCAGGGGACGCGACAGCGACCATCGCGTTCATAGGGCCTGGACCAGGAAACGGGTGCCGCGCACGCCGATGGTAGCGGTCGGCGTTTCGATCTTGACCGTGTCGGGGGCGACCTTGCCGATCTTGCCGGACGAATAGATGGCGGAGCCCTTGGTCAGGTACAGCGAGAAGCCATAGCGACTGCGCTTGGGCTCGAACAGATAGTCACGCAATTGCACATCGGCGTCACTGCCCAGGGTGAGCAGGGTACCGTCGAGAAAGACGATGGCGGCGGTGGCATCCGGACCGGCCTGCAGGCGATCGGCCACCTCCAGGGTGGTGCCGGCCTGAGCGTCCAGGGTGGCATTCTGGCGCACTACCTTGACGCTGCCCGAGACGCTCTTGATCAGCGCCACATGCGCCTCTTCCGCAGCCGTGACCTGCGCAGATCCCAGCAATTGCAGCCCGAGCAGCGCCAATGCGAACAGTGTTGTCTTCATGCTTTCCTGGTCCCTGGATGGAAGGGCGTGGCCGCCGTGGGGGCGACGGATTGCCGGCAGGACCTCGGATGGAACCTTGAAGCGGCCTGCTGCGCAGCGGTCAGGGCTCCAGACTCGTGAACCCAGTCACCTTCTACCAGATAAACAAGCCAAGCGGCACGCAAAGTAGTACGAATGGCACCTGGCTACTACTCATGCCATCACGACCCCGCGAGACGAACGGCACCGGCAGCGGTCTAGTGAGCAATCTTTCCCAGGTTACCTTTCATGCAGATCATTCTGGTCCGTCACGGAAAGCCCGATCTATCCAGCAAGGCCCGCTGCACTCCAAGGGAGATGAAGGACTGGGTCGCGCGCTATCAGAAGGCGCCGGTGCCCGCAGGCCAGGAGCCCGCGGAGACGCGGCGGCTGGCGCAAGAGGCGGGTTATGTGGTGAGCAGTCCCCTGAGTCGCTGCGTGCGCTCGCTCGAGTACCTGATGGGGCGCCCCGGCAGCCCGGTGGATGACCGCTATGCCGAAGCCCACCTGCCCTATCTGGAGCTGGATACGCCGCGACTGCCGGTCAAGGCCTGGCGCCTGCTGTTCAGATCCGCCTGGTTCCTGGGTTTCGCCGCCCATACCGAGTCCATCGGCAGTTCCTCGGTACGCGCCGGCCAGGCGGCCGATCACCTCATCGAACTGGCCGAACGCCACGGTTCGGTACTGCTGCTGGGGCACGGCATCATGAACGTGCTGATCGCCTGGCAGTTGCGCAAGCGCGGCTGGCGCGGCCCCCTGCACCTGCTGCTCAAGGACTACTGGAAGCCGAGCATCTATAAAAAGGAAACGCGCTGAGAGCGCTCAGCGGTCCGCCCTGGCGCGGGCCTCTTCCAATTCACGGCGCGCCTCGGCCAGCTTTCGGGTGCGCACCTGGATCTTGTCGGCGTCGCCCTTGGCCTGGGCGCTACGCAGATCCCGTTCTCGCTCGGCCACCTCGCGGCTCCGGGCCTGGATGACGTCCAGCCGCTGCTGGCGCAGGCCGGCGTCGGTGCAATGCGCTTGCACCGCGCCGAGTGCCCGCCGCAACCCCGCCAGCC
>NZ_WHOV01000064.1:0-39511 GCF_009765395.1 Pseudomonas sp. BAV 4579
CAGCGGTCGGTACTTGCCGCCCGACTTGCCACCATAGGGCCCCTTGGGTTCGATCTCGGCTTGGAGGGTTAGGACTTCGATGGGATCGAGGCAGGGGCCCTTTATCCACACTTTGACAATGCCTCCCGGTGCCAAACCGATGGTGAGAGATTCGCGATAATCGAACGTACGACCGCTAGGGTAATTAGCAGGAAGTTGTTCAGTCATCTTCTGTTGTGCCCAGTCGGGAATAGTAAAAAGCGCATGGTAGGTCTGAGGTTCTACCATTGACTGCCAACGCAATGAGACGACGTAGGGGAGATCCAGACCAGTTAGGTAGCGGCCTTTGCCTGAGCCGATTCGTTTAGGCCAACCTTTAGCGGTAGCCGAAAGACTAGCCGGCTCCCCCATGGCGACCACTCCGCCCATGGCATTAGGAAAGATACGCCCACTGTTGTCGCCAATGTTGGCTTGCTCCAGCCAGACTTCCATATAGTTGGGCGCCAGAAAGCCCAGGTACCAGGCGTCATAGGGCAGCTTGTTCGCAGCGCCGGACTGGCAACCCGCCAGACTCATGAACAGGGCGATAGACAGCAGCCAGCGCCTCATCGCGGGTACCCTGCTTGCGGACGATTGGCATAGAGGCTGCGCCGACCATCGGCGGTGGGTGCATCAACAAAGATTGCATCCACATTGCCCAGGCCACTGCCCATGCGCGCATTCCAGTGAGCCGATCTGTGCACATAGCGACTGAGCAGCAGACGATTTTCGGCCTGACTCAGTGGCTCAGGCGCATGCGGACTGCCTGCCTGAAGCTTTCTGGCCATAGGAACCAGGTCGGCAGGCAAGCGCCACTCCGGATCCTCTTCGTCAAGAGCAATGAAGGGCACACCCTGGGCGCTGGCCAGACGGTGCATTATCCGCAGATAAACCAGGGATAGCTCTCCACGCACCTGCCGCTCCAACCGTATCGCCGCGAAGACTTCGACTTCCGGGAGGTCGCCCCGGACGCGGGGCAACTCGAGGCGCCAGGTATCGATGCCAAGACGAGTGCTGGCTGAGTCGTACCAAGGCGCCCCTTGCAGGCGCCGCAACTCCAATTCGGCCTGACGATAGCTCCAGGCCTGGTGGCTATCCGTGCCCCTGGGCTCGAGGGAAGCCCTCGGCCGGGTCAACAACAATCGCTCCTGCACCTCTTCAGGATAGCCGCCCCCGACATCAGCGTGGGCGCCGGGCAGAAATATCTCCTCATGCTCGGGTGCCACGCTGTTAAGGGCGAAGTTACGGCGGTACTCATGCTGGGCAGCCAACTGCACTACCTTGAGCGCGCAACCGGATGGTAGATAAAGATTGAGTCCAAGATTTACTGCATTAGCCGGACTGAAGTCGCCCTGCAGAGGATCGGCTATCGCCGCCACGGTATCAAACAGACCGATGAAGTTGACTCTCACTTTGGCGCGCCGCCAAGGGAAGCATGGCGCAAGCCCTGTAGCCACGATACCGCCGTCGGCTTTTAGTACCTCGTTGGAAAAGTGGCGGGCTGCCGCTGCCCCTCGGCTGAAGCCAAAAAGATCAAACTCGACGGCTTCGACAATGACCTTGGGGTTGACCAGACGAAATTCGTCATACCGTTTCGAGAAAACGGCAGGGAATGTCTGAACACAAGCCAGTACACCACTCCTACCTAGCCCCGTCCCCATCGAAAGCAAATTATCCGGCTGACCGGCCCGGGTACCGATGCCCTCGATATAGACGGGGATGACCGCTGAGCTTTCGTCCGGCTCGATCGCCCGTTGGGTATCGTCCCGGTAGAGCCGATACAACCGCGCAATATTCGTCTCCGCCCCCGCATAGCTGCCATCGGCACTCAGCATGAACTTCTCGCAATGCCTTGCGATGCTGCGCGCCTGATCCTGGCGAAAGCCCTGCTCTTCCGCCCGACAAGCCGCACCGGTGGCGGCATTGAAGAGGTTGTTGCCGGTGCCGTCGAAGAAGACGCCGATGCGCAGGGTGATGCGCTGTTCTAGCGGGCGCTCCGCCTGTTCGGCGACTTCATCCCTGGCAACGGGTGCGCCCTCCGGGTGGTTGGCAGGCTCCTCGATATCCCGTCGCTCCCGGGAGCGACGTGCCGAAGGCTTGCCCTGCCCCGGTGCCAGGCCGGTAGTGCCTGCATGGCTTGCGCAGGCGCCCTTGGGCGCGCCGCCGGCGTCCAGGCCGATGATGACGCTGCCCGAGCCGCCGATCACCACGCCGCCATGGCTGGTAAGGCTGCCGAGCACCGCCGCAGGCCGGCCGTTGATCAGGACCGTGGGGATGACCGCGGCGCTCAGGGCGGCGCCACAGCCGCAGGCATGGCCGAGGGTGGCGGCGGGCAGGCCATCGAAAGCGACATCGGTGGAGCCCTGGACTAGGGCGGTGGTACCGCATTGGGGGCAGGCGACGGCGTCGCCCAGGCGAGCAGCAGGCTTTCCAGACATGACCGATCTCCCTATCGGTAACTGGGGCCTGAAAAATGCCGCACAAAAGGCTCTAGGACAATCCTTTCAGCGCGATATCGCGCAATTTCTCACGGCCTCAACCGTGAGGATCGTCCGGATAGGTGAAGGTCGGCATCTGCCAGTTGAATCTCAACGCCAGCAGGCGCAGCAGCAACCCCGCGGCCAGGGTGATGAGCAGCGCCTGCTCTTCGCCGAGCCACGGGCGGCAGAGCAGGTAGCAGCCGGCGGAAAGTACCGCCACGCTGGCATAAAGCTCGCGCCTGAGGATCAGGGGTACGTCGTTGCAGAGGATGTCGCGCAGGATGCCGCCGCAGGTGCCGGTGAGGGTGCCGCTGACGATGACGATGGCCGGACTCAGGCCCATCTCCAGGGCCACCTGGCAGCCGATCACGGTAAAGGCCACCAGGCCCAGGGCGTCGAGCACCAGGAACAGCCGGCGCAGATAGCGCATGACTCGCGCGATGGCCACGGTGGCGAGGCCCGCGCCGACGGTGAGCGCGAGGTACTCCGGGTGCTTTACCCAGCCCAGCGGATAGTGTCCCAGCAGGACATCGCGCACCGAGCCGCCGCCCAGGGCGGTGACGCTGGCGATCAGCGCCACGCCGAACAGGTCCATGCCGCGGCGCCCCGCGGACAGGGCGCCGGTCATGGCCTCGGCGGTGATCGCGACCAGATAGAGGATGGACAGCAGCACGGACGGCTGGCCGTCAGACCTTGATGAAGTGCTCGCGATAGTGCCGCAGCTCGGCGATGGAATCGCGGATGTCGTCCAGCGCCAGGTGGCTGCCGCTCTTCTTCACGCCGTCACGCACATGGGGTGCCCAGCGCGCGGCCAGTTCCTTGAGGGTGGAGACGTCCAGGTTGCGGTAGTGGAAGTAGGCTTCCAGCTCCGGCATGCGGCGATAGAGGAAGCGGCGATCCTGACAGATGCTGTTGCCGCAGATCGGCGACTTGCCCTTGGGCACCCACTGCTGCAGGAATTCCAGGGTGAGGGCCTCGGCCTGGGCGGTATCAACGGTGCTCTCGCGCACCCGCTGGGTCAGCCCCGAACCGCCGTGCTGGCGGGTGTTCCACTCGTCCATGCCGGCCAGGATCTCGTCCGACTGGTGGATGGCCAGCACCGGGCCTTCGGCCAGCACATTGAGATCGCTGTCGGTGACGATGGTAGCCATCTCGATGATCACGTCCCGATCCGGATCCAGGCCGGTCATTTCCAGGTCGATCCAGATCAGGTGCTGCGGATTGGGGGCGGTCATGGTGAACTCCTTGATGATGGCACCAGTGTAGCAGCGCGCCTGCCGCGTACCTACCGGCGCCAGAGCAGCAGCCGGCTGCCACGCAGGTCGCCTACCTCCAGCACCTGATCCGCGGGCTGGTCGGGAATCTCGAAGGTGTTGCTGATCAGCCAGCTGCCGGCCCGCTGTTCCGTGCGGGCCTTGTCGCCCAGGCGTGGCATGGGCGCCGGCGAGAGAAAGCAGTAGACGACGTCGAACTCGCCCAGCTGCACCCGCCAGAGATCGCGATAGCGCACCTGGCAATTGCGCCGCGGCAGGCAGCGCAGCCAGGCCAGGGCGAAGCTCAGCGGCGCCGTCTCCACCCCGACGAAGGTGGCCTGGGGAAAGCGCCGGGACAGATCGACCAGGGTATCGCCCAGGCCGCAGCCGAGGTCGACGAAGCGAAAGGTCGGCTCGCGCTCGGCGAGCAGTTCGGCCAGCCGCTCGCGGGTCTGGCGCCCGGTCAGATAGAGCGGTACCCGCTCGCGCAGGCTGTTCCAGTTCAGCAGCAGAAGCAGCAGGAAGCCGAGCGCGGCGATGCCCGCCGAGAGTCCGCGACCGCTGACCAGGTAGAGCGTCGGGGCGAACAGCAGATTGATGAACACCCACCAGCGGGCGAGTCCCAGCAGCTCGCCCAGCAGGGCCGCCAGTACCGCCTGCAGGCAGACCAGCGCCAGCAGCGAGGGGCGCTGGCCGGCGAAGCCGGCCCACAGGCGGATGCCGACGACGGCGACCACCAGGGCGGCCAGTTGCACCAGCACGGCCAGCAACAGCGGATAGCGCGAGGCGAGATGGGCCAGCATGGGGGCTCCGGAGCGACGAGGTACGCCAAGTTTAGGTAATCCGCGAGAGGCGGCCAATGCTAGACTCAGCGGTCCTGAAACCCGCGGATATCCCATGGCCAAACGCCACCTGACCCGTCGCCAGAGCTGGCGGATCGAAAAAATCCAGACCGAACGCGCCGCTCGTGCGGAAAAGCGCGAATCCAAGCTGATCGACGAACTCGAAGGCGGCGATCTGGGACCGGAGCAACAAGGCCTGGTGATCGCCCACTTCGGCGTTCAGGTGGAGGTCGAGGATGACGAAGGCCAGCTGCAGCGCTGTCACCTGCGCGCCAACCTGCCGACCCTGGTCACTGGCGACCGGGTGGTGTTTCGTCCCAGCCTCCAGGGCAACGGCGTCATCGTCGCCCAGTTGCCGCGGCGTTCGGAGATCTGCCGGCCGGACATGCGCGGCCTGCTCAAGCCGGTGGCGGCCAACGTCGACCGCCTGGTGATCGTCTTCGCCCCGCTGCCCACGCCTCACGCCAACCTCATCGATCGCTACCTGGTGGCCGCCGAGCATGCCGGCATCCAGCCGTTGCTGCTGCTCAACAAGGCCGACCTGATCGACGCGCACAACGGCCCGGCGCTGGACGAGCTGCTGGGCGTCTACCGCGAGCTGGACTATCCGCTGCTGGAGGTCTCGGCCCACAACGGCCTGAGCATGGACCAGCTCAAGAGCGAGCTGGACGAGCACGTCAGTGTCTTCGTCGGTCAATCGGGGGTAGGCAAGTCGTCGCTGGTGAACGCCCTGCTGCCAGGCGTCGATACCCGCGTCGGACCGCTGTCGGAGCTGACCAACAAGGGCACCCACACCACCACCACCGCCCGGCTCTTCCACTTTCCCGATGGCGGCGATCTGATCGACTCGCCCGGCATCCGCGAATTCGGCCTCAGCCACGTCAGCCGTGACGACGTCGAAGCCGGCTTCAAGGAATTCGGCGACTACCTCGGCCACTGCCGCTTCCGCGACTGCAAGCACGAGCGCGAACCCGGCTGCGCCCTGCTCGCCGCCCTGGAACGCGGTGACATCCATCCGCAGCGGATGGCCAGTTACCGGCACATCCTGGCCAGCCTCGAAGGCGAGTCGCGCTACTAAGCAAAACGCCGGGCAAGCCCGGCGTTTTCTTGTATCAGTCGGCGACCATCAGCCAAAGACGCGGAAGCGCTCGGCGTCGTCCATGAAGCCCTTCTCCGGGAAGTCGCCTTCGTTGGAACCGAAGGGCATCTGCGCGCGCAGGTGCCAGGTCTCCGGCAGCTGCCACTCGGCGGCGGCCAGGGCATCGGGCAGCGGATTGTAGTGCTGCAGGCTGGCGCCGATGCCGGCGTTGGCTAGGGCCGTCCACACGGAGAACTGGGCGATGCCGCTGGCCTGCTCCGACCAGATGGGGAAGTTGTCGGCGTAGGCGGGATACTTGTCCTGCAGGCTGGCGACGACGTGCCGATCCTCGTAGAACAGCACGGTGCCGGCGCCGGCCGCGAAGCTGTTGATCTTGCCTTCGGTGGCGGCGAAGGCGTCGGCCGGCACGATCTGCCGCAGCGCCTGCATGACGAAGCCCCAGAACTTGTCGCTCTCGGCGCCGAACAGGATCACCGCGCGCGAGCTCTGCGAGTTGAAGGCGGAAGGCGACAGCTTGACCGCTTCCTGGATCAGCGCGGTGACCTGGTCCTGGGCCAGTGGCAGGTTCTTGCCCAGCGCGTACTGGCTGCGGCGGCGCTTGATGGTGTCGATAAAGGCGTTGCTCATCGGAAGGCTCCTGCAAGGGAATCGGAGATCGGGAGACCGCGCGCCAGGGCGCAAGGTGCCCGATCCAGCATGAAAACCCCTGCAGCTTAACCAGCCCTGCGCAGGCCAACGGACGAAAAAACCGAACGCTAGCAGCGAATTTTCCTATCGATCGCCGCGCCCGCTCAGGGCTTGCCCTGGATGACGCCGGCATCGAAGGCATTGACCTGCTGCTTGAAGGCCGCGTTGTTGACGGGCAGCGCCAGGTTGCCGGTGGCGCTGACGCCACCGCTGGAGACCCCGCCCCGACTGGCCGCCGGTGCGGCGCCGGCCGCGGGCTTGGGTGCCTGGTTGCCACCGGCGCGGCCCTCGATAGCCTGCTGGGCCTTCTTGGTCAGCACGATGATGTCGATGCGGCGGTTGACCGGATTGAGCGGATGTTCGCGATCAAAGGGAGCCGAAGAGGCATAGCCGACGATCCGCGCCACCTGCTCTTCCGGATAGCCACCGGCGATCAGCGCCCGGCGTGCGGCGTTGGCGCGACCGGCGGACAATTCCCAGTTGCTGAAGTCGCCCTTGCCGGCGTAGCGCGCGGCATCGGTATGGCCGCTGATGCTGATCTTGTTCGGCACCTGGCGAATGGTGTCGGCCATGGCCAGCAGGATGTCCTCGAAATAGGACTTCAGCCGCGGACTGCCGGAATCGAACATCGGCCGGTTCTCGGCATCGACGATCTGGATGCGCAGGCCGTCCTGGGTGATCTCCAGCAGGATCTGGTCCTTGAACTTCTGCAGCTCCGGATTCTGCTCGATCTTGTTCTGCAACTCCTGCAGCAACAGCTCCAGGCGTTCCTTGTCCACCTGCTCGGCGATCTTTTCCGCCTGGCTCGGATCCATCTTCGCCTGGCTGGCATCCTTCTGCTGCTGGGCCGCGTCGTTGGGCTGGCGTTTGTCGGACTGATCGGGCGCCTGGGTGGGATCGGGCGCGACACGGTTGGAATCGTTGGGGTCGGCGCGCTCCTGCACGTCCGGATTGACCTTGTTCTGGGTCGAATCCGGTTGCGCCTGGATCTCGGGGTTCAGGGTGCGATCAGGCGCCGGCGTCGGCGTGCCGCCCAGGTCGATGACATAGGGGCTGGCACTTTCGGTGAAGCCGATCGGATCCTGGAAGTAGCCGGCGATGGCCTTCTTCTGCTCCGGGGTGGCCGAGGACATCAGCCAGAGCACCAGGAAGAACGCCATCATGGCGGTGGCGAAGTCGGCGAAGGCGATCTTCCAGGCGCCGCCGTGGTGGCCGGCGGCGCTCTTCTTGATGCGCTTGACGATGATCGGCTGGTTGTTGTCCATCAGCTGCCCCGCATCGCCTGCTCGAGCTCACTGAAGGACGGCCGGTGCGCCGGGAACAGCACCTTGCGGCCGAATTCCACGGCGACGGTGGGCGGCATGCCGCTGGCGGCGGCGACCAGGCAGGCCTTGATGGCCTCCAGCACATTGAGTTCTTCCTTGGCGTCGTGCTCCAGGCAGGTCGCCAGCGGACCGAAGAAGCCGTAGGCGGCGAGAATACCGAGGAAGGTACCCACCAGAGCGGCGCCCACGTGGCCACCGATGGCCGCCTGGTCACCCTCGCCGAGCATGCCCATGGTGATCACGATACCCAGTACCGCGGCGACGATACCGAAGCCGGGCAGGCCGTCGGCGACCCGCGATACCGCGTGGGACGGATGCTCCAGCTCTTCCTTGATGCCGGCCAGCTCCATGTCGAACAGGCCTTCCAGCTCGTGGGGGGCCATGTTGCCGGACGACATCAGCCGCAGGTAGTCGGCGACGTAGGCGGTCATCCGCTCATCCTTGAGGATGTTCGGGTACTTGCTGAAGATCGGACTGGCCTTGGGATCCTCGACGTCCGCCTCGATGGACATCATGCCCTCGCGCCGGCTCTTGTTGAGGATCTCGTAGAGCAGCTTGAGCACGTCCAGGTAGAAGGCGTGGGTGAAGCGGTTGCCGAACATCTTCAGCGACTTCTTGAACACCTGCATGAAGGTGCTGCCCGGGTTGGCCTGCAGGAAGGCCCCCAGGGCGGCGCCGCCGATGATCAGGACCTCGAGCGGCTGGATGATCGCAGCGATCTTGCCATGCGCGAGGATGTAGCCGCCGAGGACAGCCGCGAATATCACGATGATGCCGATGATTTTTGCCATGGTTGGGAATACTGTGTGCTAAGGAAAATTGAGCCGGGGATCTGCCCTCACGTCCCCTTTATCGGACCCGGCGCCCCGGACTGAAGGCCTTTCATCAAATTTCAAGGCGACCGTCGTATGTCCAGCCGCCCGAACACCGTCGAAGACTGGGTCAAACACCTGGAAGGCGTACGCCTGCCGGTGGCCACCGCCAGCGCGGAGCGTCTGCGCCGCGCCCTGGCCGATGGCCGTCTGGCGTTGCATGAGATCGCCGAACGACTCTGCGAGTCACCCCCCCTGGCGCTGGCCCTGCTGCGCGAGGCCAATCGCGGCCATGCCAGCCTCGGGGATCCGGCCGCCAGTCTGGAAGCCGTGCTCGGCCGCGTCGGTCTCGGGCCGGCGGAGTACCTGATCGCCCGCCAGCCGACCCTGCCCGAGGAGCGCCTGCCGCGTCCGCTGCGGCAGCTGTGCCTGGTCAGCCAGCACGCCATGACCCTCGGACTGGGCCTGTTCGGCGTGCCCCTGGCGCGGCTGTGGCCGGACATCCGCCTGGCCGCCCTGCTCTTTCTGGCGCCACTCTGGCCGCTGGCGACCCGCTATCCGGAACTCTTCGAGGAATGGGAACGGCGGGTGCTGGGCGAAGGCGAACCGGCGCTCAAGGTCGAGCGCGAACTGCTCGGCGTGCCGGCGATCCGCCTGTGCCAGGCGCTGGCCCGTCACTGGCAGTTGCCCGAGTGGATCGTGGAAGGCTATCGCCTGCTGGACCAGGATCGCCGGCAACTGGTCAGGGCGCTGCACATCGCCCATGGCGACGATCCCCTCGAACAGCAGCAGCGCCTCGACGACGACCCCAATCTGCGGCGCTGGCTGACCCATCCCGGCAACACCATCCTGCTGGCCAATGGCCTGGCCCTGGCCAGCCACCATGCCTGGGATGGTCCTCATACCCTGCGCTGGCAGCGTTTCAGCGCCCTCTATCTGCAACTGCCGCTGGCAAGGGTGCAGAGTCGCAGCCATGAACTGGCGGTGCAGGATGCCCAGCGCCATGCCCGACCCGGCCTCTGGCATCCGGCGGAAGGCCTGGTCTGGCCACCGGGCGAACGGCGCCTCAAGCCGGTGTCCCGGGTACAGGTCGCCAGCGAGAGTCAGGCACAACGCTGGCGCGGACTCTGCGAGCAGCTGCTGCACACGCCCAGCGCCTTCGCCACCCTGCCTCAGCTGTTCGATTGCGCACGCCAGGCGCTGGTGGCCTGCGGCCTGCCGCGGCTGCTGTTGCTGACCCCGGATCGCAACGGCCAGAAGGGCAATGTCCAGCTGCACCATGGCCTGGATGACGCTCCCGGCCTGCAGCTGGACATCGCCAGCCATCCGCTGCTGGCCAAGCTGTTCGGCAGCCCCGGCCAATTGCGCATTGATGCCGACAACCGGGCGCGCTTCGCGCCGCACCTGCCCGCCGATCTGCGCCGGCTGTTCAGCAACGAACGGCTCTGGCTGCGCAGTCTGGGCTTTGGCGAACGGGTGGTACTGGTGGCGATCCTGGACAGCGAACTGCAGCCGGCGGATCCGCGGCGCAGCGCCGCGCTGGACAAGACCTTCACCTGCATCGAGCGCGCCATCGGCACCTTTGCCAATCGTCCGCGGGCACGACCGACCTGACGCTGGCCGGTCAACCTCGGTACACTTCACCTTTGCTACGGACCGACGGGAAATCCGCGATGCCCTTTTCCGCCCTGCCCCTGGTGATCGAGCCGGCCGATCTCGCGGCGCGCCTGGACGCGCCCGAACTCATCCTGGTGGATCTCTGCAGCGCCGCCCTCTATGCCGAAGGCCATCTGCCCGGCGCGCGCCATGTCGCGCCCGCGCGCACCCAGCTGGGCAGCAAGCCGGCGCCCGGCCTGCTGCCGGCCCAGGCGGACCTGGAACGGCTGTTCGGCGAACTGGGGCAACGCGACGAGGCTGTCTACGTGGTCTATGACGATGAAGGCGGCGGCTGGGCCGGACGCTTCATCTGGCTGCTGGACGTCATCGGCCACGGCCACTATCACTACCTCAACGGCGGGCGCCAGGGCTGGATCGCCGCCGGCCTGCCGCTGAGCACCGAGGTACCGGCTGCGGCGAGCGCGCCGGTCGCCCTGACCCTGTTCGAAGAGCCCACCGCCAGCCGCGCCTATCTGCAGAGCCGGCTGGGCGCCGAGGACCTGGCCATCTGGGACGCCCGGGGCGCCGACGAATACCGCGGCGAAAAGGTGCTGACCGCCCGTGGCGGCCACATTCCCGGGGCGATCAACTTCGAGTGGACCGCCGGCATGGATCGCGAGCGCCAGTTGCGCATCCGCGAGGACCTGGCCGCCGAACTGGAGCGCCTGGGCATCACCCGCGACAAGGAAATCATCACCCACTGCCAGACCCATCACCGATCCGGCTTCACCTATCTCGCGGCCAAGGCCCTGGGCTATCCGCGCGTCAAAGCCTATGCCGGCTCCTGGGGCGAATGGGGCAACCACCCCGACACCCCGATCGAATGATTGCCAAGGACCTCTCATGAAACTGGAAGACCGTCTGTTCATCCTTGCCCAGCACCTGCTGCCGCACCATCTGCTGTCGCGGCTGATCGGTGGCTTCGCCGAGTGCCGGGCGCCCTGGTTCAAGAATCTGCTGACCCGCTGGTTCGTCCGTCACTATGACGTCGACATGCGCCAGGCCCAGGTGGAAGACCCTACCGCCTACGAGAACTTCAACGCCTTCTTCACCCGCGCCCTCAAGCCCGGCGCCCGTCCGCTGCCGGCCGCAGCCGACGTGGTGGTCAGTCCGAGCGACGGCGCCATCAGCCAGCTCGGTCGCATCGAGCACGGCCGCATCTTCCAGGCCAAGGGCCACAGCTACAGTCTGCTGGAGCTGCTCGGCGGCGACGGCCTGCGCGCCGCGCCCTTCATGGGCGGTCATTTCGCCACCATATACCTGTCGCCCAAGGACTACCACCGGGTGCACATGCCGCTCACCGGCACCCTGAAGGAGATGGTCTATGTGCCCGGGCGCATCTTCTCGGTCAATCAGCTCACCGCCGAGAACGTGCCCGAGCTGTTCGCCCGCAACGAGCGAGTGGTGTGCATCTTCGACACCGCCGTGGGGCCCATGGCGGTCATTCTGGTCGGCGCCATGATCGTCGCCAGCATCGAGACGGTCTGGGCCGGTCTGGTCACGCCACCCAAGCGCGAACTCAAGCGCTTCGCCTACGACGAGGCCGCGCGCGCCCCCATCACCCTGCGCACCGGCGACGAGCTGGGTCGCTTCAAGCTGGGCTCCACCGCCATCGTGCTGTTCGGCCCGGAAGCGGTGAACTGGTCCGCTGAACTCGGCGCCTTGTCCACCGTCAACATGGGGCAACTGCTGGGGGTTCCGACCACGTCCGCCCCCTTGACCACCGTTTCCGAGCCAGGGCCTCTCGCCTAGATGCGCGGTTCATTGCCCATCGAAACAGGAGTGCGCGCGGCGAATGGATAGCAAAAGGCCACAGCTCATGTTGCGGGTACCGACACCCGATCAGCGCAGCCTGACGTTTTGTGACGCCACGCCGGCCGGCCTCAAGCGCTGGCTGGAGCAATTGCCACGGGCCAAGCTGGGCGAATTCGCCCGGCTGCTCTACCAGGGTCTGCTGGAACTCAATCGGCTGATCCTGACGCCGGAAGCGCGTCTGCGTCTGCTCGAATCCCTGCGCCCGGACGTGCAGCGCGTCTGTCAGCTGCTGGAACGCCATGTGCTCAACCAGGCCATCGTGCTCGACGAGCGTTCGCGCAAGGTGGCCAATCTCTGTCAGGCCCTGCAGAACCTGCTGGCGGCCGGCTACAAGCTGATCGTGGTCGAGGAAAGCGACCGTGGCGAACGCAGCACGCTGCTGGCGACCGCCATCCAGCGTGCCCTGCGCGCCCTGCTCGGGCCGCTGATCCGCGCCGCCCAGCTCTATACCCCGGTGCACGACAACCTCTGGCTGGAGCTGCACCAGCTCTATCGGCTGGCGGTGACCACCGGCCTGCACAACCAGAAGATTCGCGATGAATTGCTGCCCGGCGACGGCAGCCAGACCATCACCCAGGCCTATGGCGCCGCCCTGCTGTTCGGCGCCGCGCGCTGCAACCAGTTGCGCCAGAGCCACATCGCCCAGCTGACGCTGCACCTGGACGACTGGGCCAGCCTGATCCGCCTGCAAGGTCCCGAGCAGAACGGCACCCTGATGGTGGTGGCGCCGCAGATCGACGCCCCGCCGCGCTATCGCTCGCTGTTGCGCGAAGCCAATCTCAGCGGTCTTCTCGGCCTCGCCCCGCAGCAACTGGTGCAGGCCATCGAAGACTACCTGGCGCTGGCCCCGGAGCAGCGCCCCCGCGCGCGCCTGCCGGTGCACGGCGATCTGTCCCTGGATCTGCTGCAACACCTGGTCGGGGCCTGGGGCCAGGAGGCGGATCGCGCCTTCCAGCGCATGCCCGGCCAGGGTCAGGTGCAGGTCTGCATCGGCATGAGCGCCCTGCACTATCAGCTCGCGGGTGGTCAGGTGTTCGCCGACACCCTGCGCCTGTCGGCCGCGGTCGTGCCGGACACCTTTGCGCCCAAGCCCAAGGACGATGTCTGGTCAATGGCTTTCGATGCCGACACCCAGGCACCCGACGCCCTGGACTGGAGCGCCGAAAATCTGGAAGAGATCCACTACGACGTCCTGCCCGGTGACGGCGAGGCGGCCAGTCCGGCCTTTCCGATCCATGGGGTGCAGGTGGTCAACCACAGCCCGGGCGGCTATTGCCTGAGCTGGAGTGGCGAGGTGCCCGAGCAGCTGCAGGCCGGCGAATTGCTTGGTGTGCGCCTGCCCGAGGATCACAACTGGGGCCCGGCGGTGGTGCGCTGGGTCCGCCAGGTGCCTGGCAGCGGGACCCAGATGGGCGTCGAACTGCTGGCACCCACCGCGCGCCCCTGTGGGCTGCAGCTGCTGCGCAAGGCCGAGCAGAACAGTCAGTACCTGCGTGCCCTGCTCCTGCCGGAGATCAAGGCCATCGACCAGGCGCCGACGCTGATCGCGCCGCGTCTGCCCTTCCAGGAAGGCAGCAAGGTGCAGATCAACCAGCAGGGCAACGAGCAGCGCGGCATGCTCGACCGGCGGCGCAGCATGACGGTCAGCTTCAGCGTCTTCGAATATCACCTGCTGGAGCAGAGCGGTACGCAGCCCGGCGGCGGATCCACGGGCGGCGGCGCGCGTCAGGAAGAAGACTTTGACTCGCTGTGGAAGTCTCTGTAGCTTCGATAAATCATCGTTATCGCCAGGGCGCGAATAGACCATGGCCGCCGAACACAGCGCGATCCGCCTGTTACTGCTCGAAGCATCGCAGAACGAGGCGGAACGCCTGGTCAGCCTGTTCCGCAATGCCGGACGGGCGACGCGGGCCCAGCGCCTGGCCGACCCCGCGGGTCTCGACGAACTGCTGTCCCAGTCCTGGGACCTCGCCATCCTCGCCCCCCCCTCGCCGGAACTCGACAGCCTGGCCGCCCTGCGCCAGTTGCGCCGCCGGATACCTCAGCTCGCCGTCATCCAGCGGGTGGTCCCGGACGATCCCGCGGCGGTGCTCGAGGCCCTGCGCCTCGGCGCCCGCGACGGCATCGCCAGCGACAACGACGAACACCTGCTGCTGGCCAGTCTGCGCGAACTCGGCAACCTGGCCGAGCGCCACGAACGCCGGCGCCTGGAACAGGCCCTGGCCGAGGCCGAGCAGCGCTGCCAGCTGCTGCTGGCCAATGCCGTGGAAGCGGTCGCCTATGTCCACGACGGCCTGCATATCCACGTCAACTCGGCCTATGTGGAGCTGCTGGGCTATCCGTCCGCGGAAGACCTGGAAATCACGCCGTTGATGGACCTCATCGCCGCCGCCGACCAGCCGGCGCTGCGCGAGGCCTTTCGCCAGTTGCGCGACGATCCCCGCCCGCTCGAACTGGATTGCCGCTGCGTTCGCCAGGACGGCAGCACCCTTGGTGTGCGCCTGCGCCTGACGCCGGCCATCTATCTCGACGAACCGTGCGTGCAGCTGCACCTGCGCGAGGAACGCGCGGCCCCGGGCGCCGAGGCCCTCGAGGAACAGCTGCGTGAGGTGCGCTTCCAGGACATCCTGACCGGTCTGCTCAATCGCAGCCGCATGCTCGAATTGCTCGAGGATGCCCTGGAACGCGCTCGGCTCGGCGCACCGGCCAGCTTCGCCTACCTGAGCATCGATCGCTATCCGACCCTGGTGGCCGAGCTGGGCATAGGCGCCATGGACGAATTGCTGGTGGTCCTGGCCGAGCGCCTGCGCGAGCATTTCGGCACCCTGGTGACCCTGTCGCGCTTCGCCGACGACGCCTTTACCGCCCTTCTGCCGCAGGCGGCCGACGCCAGCCTGGACAGTGCCTTCGAGCGCCTGCTCGGTCGCCAGGAGCGCCAGCCGCTGACCCTGGCCGGGCGCACCCTGGCCATCAGCTATTCCATCGGCGTGGTCAGCCTGGACAGCCAGGCCAAGAGCGCCGGCGATCTGGTGGACCGCGCGCACCGCTCCGCGCGCCAGGTCGCCCAGCGCGGCGGCAATGCCTGCAAACGCTACGATCCCCAGGAAGAGCTGGCCGCCGCCGCCAATCGCGGCAATCTGGTGGCCATGGTCAAGCAGGCCCTGCAGCAGAACGGCTTCCGCCTGCTGTTCCAGCCGGTGATCGGCCTGCGCGGCGGCAGCCACGAGTACTACGAGGCGCTGCTGCGCCTGATCAATCCCCAGGGTGAGGAGGTCTCACCGGCCGAATTCGCCCGTACCGCCCGCGACAGCGGCCTGAGCGGCCAGATCGATCGCTGGGTGATCCACCAGGCCATGCGCCAGCTCGGCGAGCACCGCGCCCGCGGCCATGGCACGCGCATCTTCGTGCATCTCTCGGGGGCGACCCTGGGTGATCTGGAGTTGTTGCCCTGGCTGCGGGAAACCCTGCAGGCGCAGCAGCTGGACGCCGAGGCGGTGATCTTCCAGCTCAGCGAAGAAGACCTGCTGGCCCAGCCGGAGCAGGCCCTGGCCATGGCGCAGCGGCTACGTCGCCAGGGTCATCCGGTCACCCTGAGCGGTTTTGCCGCCGGCGATCCGCCGCTGGCGGCGCTGCGCCTGCTGGTACCGGATTACGTCAAGCTGTCGGGCAAGCTGATCAAGGACCTGGCGCAACCGGACCACCAGGAGCGTCTCAAGGCCCTGGTCGCCGAACTCAGCGCGCAGAACGTCCAGACCATCGCTCCCTTCGTCGAGAGCGCCAGCGTGCTGGCCCAGCTCTGGCAGGTCGGGGTGCACTTCATCCAGGGCTACTATCTGCAGGAGCCCAGTCAGGCGATGGACTACGAGTTCCATCCCGAGCACTAGGGCTCGGGAGGCTCGCAGCGCGCGGACTCAACCGCGGGTCAGGCGATCTTCCACGCCGAGCAGATAGAGCACGCCATCCAGGCCCAGCACGCTCACCGACTGGCGGGCGGACTGGCGCACCAGCGGCTTGGCGCGGAAGGCCACGCCCAGACCGGCCAGGGCCAGCATCGGCAGGTCGTTGGCGCCATCGCCCACGGCGATGGTCTGCTCCAGCGTCAGGCCTTCACGGCTGGCCAGTTCCTGCAGCAGATCGGCCTTGCGCTGGGCATCGACGATGGGCTCGACGGCGCGACCGGTCAGCTTGCCGTCGACGATTTCCAGTTCGTTGGCATAGACGTAGTCGATGCCCAGCCGCGCCTGCACCTGGCGGGCGAAATAGGTGAAGCCGCCGGAAAGGATGGCGGTCTTGTAGCCCAGCCGCTTCAGCTCGGCGAACAGCCGCTCGGCTCCTTCGGTCAGGCGCAGCCCGGCACCGATGTCCTCCAGCACCTCTTCGGACAGGCCCTGCAGCAGCGCCATGCGCTCGGTGAAGCTGGCGCGGAAGTCGATCTCGCCGCGCATGGCGCGTTCGGTGATGGCCGCGACCCGCTCGCCGATACCGGCGGCCTTGGCCAGCTCGTCGATGACCTCGGCCTGGATCAGGGTGCTGTCCATGTCGAACACCGCCAGCCGGCGATGCTGCCGCTGCAGCTCATCCGGCTGCCAGCCGATGTCGGCCTGGCCTTCCTGGGCCAGCGCCAGCAGGCCCGCGCGCAGCGCCTGGGGCTCGTGGGGCTCGCCGGTGACGCGCAGCTCCAGGGCGGCCCGTTCGGTCGCGCCCGGCTCGCTCAGGGCGCGGATGGCGTGGATGTTCAGGCCCTGCTCGCGGCACAGCGCGGCCAGGCGGGTCAGCGGCAGATCGGCCAGGGTGCGGCCCATCAGCGTCAGGACATGGGCCTCACCGGTGTCCGGCGCCGGCTGCGCCAGGGGCGCCACCTGCAGCCCCAGGGCCTGCAGCGCCTGCCCCAGCGCCGCGCCGGCACTCGCCGGACTGACCAGCAGGGTCACCGCGGCACTGTTGTCCAGACCCTGCTGCTGCAGCGATTCCAGCCGGGCACCGGCCGCGGCCAGGGCGCCGGTGAGAGCCGCCAACCAGTCGGCGGGCAGGATGCCCACGGCCTGGAGTCCGATAACGTCTTGCATGGCGATCCCCTCGCGGAAAAGCGCGCAGTCTACCCTTTCGCCTCGGCGGTGCCGAGCCGTGGGCACCGGCTGGCGGAGTGAGTCCACCGCCGGCCTCTTTTGCGGGCGAAGCCCTGCATTCGCCGTTTTCGCACCCCTGGCGCGCTGGTTATACTGGCCGCACATTTTTTGTCCAAAGAAACGATTTCTGTGACCCGCCCCGCGACCGTCAAGCCCGATAATTTCTTCCTGTTGATCTACCGAGCCCTGCGCCAGCGTCGTGTGCCGGTGGCCTTGCGCATCGTTTCCCACAGCCTGCTGCTGGTGGCGGCTGCCCTGGTGATCTATGCCGGCATCATGAGCATGCAGTTCCGCCATGCCATGCAGCAGCAGGCCGACGCCGTCGGCCAGAGCCTGGTGACCCAGACGGCCAATTCCGCCGCCGAATTGCTGGTGGCCAACGACAATCTCAGCCTCAACGTGCTGCTGAGCAACCTGGCGCGCAATCCGCTGGTGGCCCATGCCGCGGTCTACAGCCCGGACAACCGGGTGCTGGCCGAGTCCGGCACGCGCCCGAGCCAGGGCCTGCTGACCGCCACCGATGGCATCTACAGCACGCCGATCCGCTTCCAGGACGTCACCGCCGGCCAGGTGCGCCTGGCGCTGGACATGGACCAGTTCCAGCAGCCGATGATGATCAGCCTGCAGAACATGGCCCTGCTGGGCCTGATCCTGCTGGCGCTCACGCTGATTCTCAGCCTGCGGCTCGGTCGTCAGCTGTCGATTCCGCTGCTGGAGCTGCGCGTCTGGCTGCGCGATCCCGATGACCCCGCACCGGGCGCCGGCCGTCTCGACGAACTGGGCGACCTGGCTCGCCAGCTGCAGAGTCGCCTGGTCCCGCCCAAGCCGCCCAAAGCGGAAGTGGCTGAGGCAGAGGACGACGATCCCTTCGCCGACGAGCAGGGTGGCCTGAGCGTCAAGCCGCCGCCCGCACGCAAGGCTGCCGCCGCCAAACCGGCCGCGCGCAAGGCGCCCGCCGCGGGCGCCGACAGCGAACCGGACGCCGATGCCTTCGCCGAGCTGGTGCCTGAGTCCTTTACCGAACCGCCACCCACCCTGGCCCCGGCGCTACCCACCGAACCCGACATCGTCACCTCGGCGGTGCTGTCCATCCAGCTCGGCGCTCAGGACCAGCTCAGCCGGCTGCCACGCAGCCGCCTCGAACAGCTGCTGGAGCGCTATCGCGACTGCCTGCAGCAGGCCACCGAACTCTATGACGGCGAACTCCACACCCTCAAGGATGGCGGCAGCCTGATCCTCTTCCACGAACGCAGCGACGACGACGACTACCTGACCCGCGCGCTCTGCTGCGGCGAGATCATGCGTGCCCTCGGTCATGCGCTGCAGGTGGAAGTGGTCGGCAGCGGTGCAACCCTGCAGCTGCAACTGGGTCTGACGCAGGGCGAACGCCTCGCCGGCCTGGAGCTTGCCCAATTGCTGGAAAACACCACCGTACGCAATGCCCAGGCGCTGAGTCGCCACAGTCGCAACCTGTTGCTGGTCGAGCAGAGCATCGCCGAGGACGAGCTGCTGCGTAAACGCGCCCGTATCCGCACCATCGCCAGCCCCGCCGGGGCCAGTTGCGTGGAACGTCTCCTGGAACCCTACTCCGCGACGCTGGAGCGTCATCTGGTCCGGCTCGAGGCGCATTAACGCGCCCGCCGACCCCACCTATGAGCGCCCTCCTGCCCCGTCTCGCCCTTGCCGCGCTGTTGCTGGCGGCCTGCGCTGTCCAGGCGGCGCCCAACGCGAGCAGCGTGAGACTGCCCGATGGCGGGGTCTATACCGGCGAAATCGTAAGCGGCCTGCTCAATGGCAGCGGACGCATCGAGTGGCCCAACGGCAACTGGCTCAAGGGCCGCTTCAAGGACGGATTGGCCGAGGGGCCCGGCGAGCAGCAATTCGCCGATGGCACCTACTACCAGGGCACCTTTCGCCGTGGCCTCTACCATGGCCAGGGCAACCTGATCAGCAGCAGCGGCTGGGAATACCACGGCAGCTTCGTCAACGGTCGCATGCAGGGTCAGGGGTCCAAGCTCGACAGCGACGGAACCCAGACCATCGGCACCTTCAACGACGGCCACCTCAACGGCGTCGGCCAGTGGCAGGAGCCGGGCGGCGATCGCTATGACGGCGAATTCGTCGACGACCAGTTCGAAGGTGCCGGCGTCTATCGCAGTGCCGGCGGCGATCTCTGGCGCGGGCGCTTCAGTGGCGGCGAACTGACCGGCAACGGCGAGTTCGTCGGCAGCGACAGCAGCCAGTACCGCGGCGCCTTTCGCAACTGGAAGTTCGACGGCCAGGGCGTGCTCACCAACAGCGACGGCAGCGTCTACCGCGGCAACTTCGCCGACGGCGTCTATGCCGGCATGGGCGTCCTGACCCGTGCCGATGGCCAGGTGGAACGCGGTCTCTGGGAGGGTGGCAAGCGCATCCGCGACGACCAGGGCCAGTACATCGCCGATCCCCTGGAACGCGCCCTGCTCGACCAGGGCAAGGTGCTCGACCAGGAATTGCAGCAGATCCCGGCGTCCACCCCCGCCACCGAACTCTATGGCCTGGTCCTGGCCGGTGACGGTGGCCAGGGCGTGTTCCAGCGCGAAGCCAACTATGTGGCCAACTTCCTGACCACCACCTGGGGCGCCCGCGACGTCGTCCACCTGATCAACGCCAAGGACATCCGCAGCGACCATCCGCTGGCCACCCGCGAGAATCTCTACCAGAGCCTGCAGGCGCTGGCCCAGCGCACCGGTCCCGAAGACCTGATCCTCATCTACCTGACCAGCCACGGCTCGGCCGACCATCAGCTGGTGCTCTCCCAGCCGGGCCTGGATCTCTCCAGCCTGCCGGCAGCGGAGCTCGGCCGCCTGCTCGCGCCCCTGCGCGGCCGCGACAAGCTGATCATCGTCTCCAGCTGCTACAGCGGCGGCTTCATCCCGCAACTGCAGGACGACCACACCCTGGTGATGACCGCTTCCAAGGCCGACCGCACCTCCTTCGGCTGCACCGACGAAGCCGACTTCACCTATTTCGGCCGCGCGCTGTTCGCCGAGGCCTTCCAGCACACCGACGATCCCGAGCAGGCCGTCCAGCGTGCCCGCGCTACCGTGTCGGTACGCGAGAAGACCGAAGGCTTCGATCCGTCCGAGCCTCAGCTCTGGGCGCCGCCCGCCGTACTGCAGAAGTGGCGCGCCTGGCGCGCGAGTCGCTGATTGCCGGCTTTGACCAGGGCTTTGACGAACAACCGGAACGTCTGAGGTCCAACCTGACATCAGCGGTCGCCGCTACAAGGAGAGCCCCGTGTACCTGACGCCTCAGCATGCCCTCATCGCCGGCGCCACTGGCCTGACCGGCGAACACCTGCTCGACCGCCTCCTCAACGAGCCGACGGTCCCCCGGGTGCTGGCGCCGACCCGCCGTCCACTGGCGGAGCACGCCCGACTGGACAATCCGGTGGGTGATCTCAACAGCCTGCTGCCGACCCTGGAAGGCCCGCTGGACGTGGCCTTCTGCTGCCTGGGCACCACCATGAAGCAGGCCGGCTCCGAAGCGGCCTTTCGCGCCGTGGATTACGGCCTGCCCCTGGCGGTCGGCCAGCGCGCCCTGGAACTGGGGGCCCGCCACTACATCGTGGTCAGCGCCATCGGCGCCGACTCCCAGTCCTCGATCTTCTACAACAAGGTCAAGGGCGAGCTGGAAGAAGCCCTGCGTGCCCAGGGCTGGACGCAGCTGACCCTGGCGCGGCCGTCGCTGCTGATCGGGCAGCGCCAGGAAGAGCGTCTCGGCGAGCGCCTGGCCGCCCCCCTGTCGCAGTGGCTGCCCGGCAAATGGCACGGCATCGAAGCCGCCGTCCTGGCCCGCGCGCTGTGGCGCCTGGCCCTGGAAGAAGGCAAGGGCGTGCGGGTGGTGGAATCGGACGAGCTGCGCAAGCTGGGCCGTTGAAGGCGTAGCTCAAGGGGCTGGGTTATAGCCCTCGCGGTCATGGGGGTCCGCCGATGCGGCCGCGCCTGCAGGTAAGGCCCGCAAGGATCGATCAGGCGCTCCTAAGACCTGTTACCGCCACTCCCCTCCAGGATAGCCCCTCTCCCTTGAGCAGAGAGGGCGCCTTACAACGAACTCACCCGTGGAAAAGGCTGCGCCGTTTTCCACGCTACATGGCTATCACGTCCCCTCAGGCCGGCTGCACCAGCACCATCTGGTCGACCTCCTGCACCAGCCAGTCGTGCAGGGCGCGCAGGCGGGGATCGGCCAGGGCGCCCTGGGCATAGAGCAGCATGTATCTCTTTTGCGCCGGCACCGAACGCCCGAAGGGCGGCACCACCAGCACGCCCCGGGCCAGTTCGTCGGTGATCAGGGCGCGGCGGGCGATGGCGACGCCCATGCCGGCGATGGCCGCCTCGATGGTCAGGTGGTTGCGATTGAAGGTGTGACCCCGCCGCACATCCAGCGCCGGCGCGCCGATGCTGGCGAGATAGAACTCCCATTCGGCGTATTCGTAGCTGCCGCGCCAGGCGGTGATGTCATGCAGCAGCGGATAGAACTCCAGGTCCTCCGGCTGCTCCAGCGCTGGCCGTCCCTCCAGCAGACTGGGGGCGCAGACCGGAAAGATCTCTTCGTCCATCAGCGGCGTCGAGGCCAGGCCCGGATAGCTGCCGTCGTTGAGGTCGATGGCCAGGTCGAATTCGCCCTCGCGCAGCGACCAGCTGCTGTCTTCGGCCACCAGCCGCAGTTGCAGGTCGGGAAAGCGCGCCTGCAGCCGCGGCAGCCGCGGGGTCAGCCATTTGCCCAGGAACGAGGGAATCGACCTGAGCCGTACCACGCCGCCGAACTGGCCGGCATTGAGGCGGCGCAATTCGGCGTCGATCAGCCCATAGGCCTGGTTCAGGGTGGTCGACAGGCGCTGGCCCTCGGCGGTCAGCTCCAGGCCTCGGGCTACCCGATGAAACAGCTTGAAGCCCAGGCGCTCCTCCAGCTGGCGCATCTGCTGGCTGATGGCGCCAGGCGTCACGTGCAGCTCTTCGGCGCAGCGCGTGAAGGAGAGATGGCGGGCGGCGCAGACGAACACCTGCAACCAGGCCTGGGTTTGGGCATTGAGGATCCGGCTCATCGATGAGTTCCGCTAAAGGATCGCTTAGAAGCTTTCGTTTGTGCGAGTTGGAGGCTTATCACCACTATGAGCCATCCGCCGGCACCTTGTCTGGCGACCATTCAAGCTCAATCAGGGATTACCGACATGGCCATCAGCGTCTTCGACCTGTTCAAAATCGGCGTGGGTCCGTCCAGCTCCCATACCGTGGGCCCGATGCGGGCCGGCGCCCTGTTCGCCCAGCGCCTGGTCGACGAAGGTCTGCTGGAGCAGGTCAAGCGGGTCGAGGTGCGCCTCTATGGCTCGCTGTCGGCCACCGGCGTCGGCCATGGCACTGACCGCGCCACCCTGATCGGCCTGATGGGCGAATGGCCGGATCGCGTCGATCCCGCCGCCGTCGAACCGCGTATCGAAGCCCTGCGCAACGAGCGCACCCTGTTGCTGGCCGGGCGCCAGGCGGTCCACTTCGACTGGCAGGAAGACATGCTGCTGCTGGAAGAGAGCCTGCCCTATCACCCCAATGCCATGACCCTGACCGCCTTTGGCGCCACCGGCGAGGTAGCCGAGGCGACCTACTACTCCATCGGCGGTGGCTTCGTGGTGGACGCCGCCCAGGCCGCCAGCGGCGTGCTGGACAACGACACCACCGAACTGCCCTATGACTTCTCCAGCGGCGCCGAGCTGCTGCACCTGTGTCGCAGCCATGGCCTGGGCGTGGCCGAGCTGATGCTGGCCAACGAAAAAAGCTGGCGCTCCGAGGAAGAGATCCGCAGCGGCCTGCTGCGCATCTGGAACGTGATGCGCGAATGCGTGCAGAACGGTCTCGCCAACGAGGGCATCCTGCCCGGCGGCCTCAAGGTGCGCCGGCGCGCCGCCCGCCTGCACCAGAGTCTGCAGGCCATCGGCAAGCCCAACGTCATAGGTTCCACCCTCTCCGCCATGGAATGGGTCAACCTCTTCGCCCTGGCGGTGAACGAGGAGAACGCCGCCGGCGGGCGCATGGTCACCGCCCCCACCAACGGCGCGGCCGGGATCATCCCGGCGGTGCTGATGTACTACATGAAATTCAATCCCGACGCCTGTGACGACGACGTGGTGCGCTTCATGCTGGCCGCTGCCGCGGTCGGCATCCTGTGCAAGAAGAACGCCTCCATCTCCGGTGCCGAGGTGGGCTGCCAGGGCGAGGTCGGCTCGGCCTGCGCCATGGCCGCGGCCGGTCTGGCCGAGGTGCTGGGCGCCAGTCCGGCGCAACTGGAAAACGCCGCCGAGATCGGCCTGGAGCACAACCTGGGACTGACCTGCGACCCGGTCGGCGGCCTGGTGCAGGTGCCCTGCATCGAGCGCAACGCCATCGCCGCGGTCAAGGCGATCAATGCCGCCCAGATGGCCCTGCGCGGCGACGGCGAGCACTTCATCTCCCTCGACCAGGTGATCCGCACCATGAAGGAAACCGGCGCGGACATGCACAGCAAGTACAAGGAAACCTCGCGCGGCGGTCTGGCCGTGACCTTCGTGGAGTGTTGAGAGGCCCTTGATCACTCCAGTGCGACGTATATACTCCTTCGTATATACGCCACAAGGAGACGTCCATGGCCGAAGCCCGCGTGTTCAAGTCCGGTAACAGCCAGGCCTTGCGCCTGCCCAAGGAATTTCGCTTCGAATCGGATCGGGTGGAAATCTTCCGCCGCGGCGACGAGATCGTCCTGCGGGAATTGCGGCCAGATGCCGCCGATATCTTCGACACCCTGGCCGCACTGTCATTGGCGACCCTGGAACGGGAAGACAGCCCACCCCAGGCGCGGGAAGAGTTCTAGTGCCTGCTCGCTACCTGCTCGACACCAACATCTGCATCTACATCGCCAAGCACAATCCGCCGCAGGTCCGTGAGCGCTTCGCCCGGCATGGTCGCGATGAACTGGCGATGTCTGCGATCACCTGGGGTGAGCTCTGTCATGGCGCGGCCAAGAGTCAGCAACCCGAGCGCACCCGGACGATCCTGGAACAGCTCCACCAGCAGATCGCCGTGCTGGAGCTGGATACGGAATGCGCCGAACACTATGGCGCCATCCGCGCCGAGCTGGAGCGCCAGGGCAAGATCATCGGCAACAACGATCTGTGGATCGCCGCCCATGCCCGCGCCAGGGCACTGATCCTAGTCAGCAACAATCTGCGGGAATTCAGCCGGGTCGCCGATCTGGCCTGCGAGAACTGGACAGCAGCCGATTGAAACGGCACGGTCGGCTCTGACCTAGACACAAGGAACGCCCATGAGCCTCGACTCCGTCCGCCAGCACCTCGCGCGCATCGCTCCCGACCTCGAGATCCTCGAAGCCACCACCAGTACCGCGACCGTTACCCTGGCCGCGGCCGCCCATGGCGTGGAGCCGGGGCGCATCGCCAAGACCCTGGGACTGAAAGTTGGGGAGCAGCTGTTGCTGCTGGTGGCTCGCGGTGATGCGCGCCTGGACAATCGCAAGCTCAAGGCCGCCTTCGGTGGCAAGGCCAAGCTGCTCGATGCCGCCACCGTGGAGGGCCTCACCGGGCATCCGGTGGGCGGCGTCTGCCCGTTCGGGCTGGCCACCCCGCTGCCGGTCTATTGCGATGAGTCGCTGAAAGCCTTCGACGAGGTGCTACCGGCCGCGGGCGCCATCCACAGTTGCGTGCGCCTCACGCCGGAGCGGCTGGCCGCCCTCAGCAAGGCGCGCTGGGTGGATGTCTGCGCCCTGGGCGATCAGCGCAGCTGATCGTTCTTTTCCACGTCGCGCCGGTCCTTGTTCAGCACCACGCAGGCGTAGTAGCCGCCGCCGAGCAGAATGAGCGCGAGCAGGCTGAAGAGAATCATGAAGATGCCATCGTCCATGGCTGCCTCCGAGGGATGCCAGAAAGGGATGGGTAAAGCTTAGGCCCCAAGGCGCTCGCGTTACAGCAGCAGGTAGACACAGGAAAAACCGGATCAGATGGCGCCGTGCTCGCTATAGTGACGGTCTCCCCTGCCCTGGCCCTGCATGAAGCGCTACGAGAGATTCGCCGACCAGCTCGCCACCCTGATGACCCGCGGCGTCCTCGCCCCCGGCGAGCGCCTGCCGTCGGTGCGCAACGCCAGCCAGACCCACGGCATCAGCCCCTCCACGGTGTTCCAGGCCTACTACCTGCTGGAGAGTCGCGGCCTGATCGAGGCCCGCGAGCGATCCGGCTATTTCGTTCGCGAACCGGCCCGGGCGCGGGACGCGGCGCCACTGCTGGCGCCCCTGGAGGGCACCGAAGTCGCGGTGAGCGATCTGGTCTATTCGGTGCTGCAGTCGCTGCAGGACCCGGACATCGTGCCCTTCGGCTCGGCCTTTCCCAGCCCCGATCTCTTTCCCCTGGCGCGCCTGGCCCGCAGCATGGCCCACGGCCTGCGCGACCTGCCCGCCCAGGATCTCACCGCCTACGTCACCCCCGGCCATCCCGAACTGCGGCGGCAGATCGCCCGGCGCTACGGCCTGGCCGGCATGCCCGAAGTCGGCGAAGAACTGGTGATCACCCACGGCGCCCTGGAGGCGCTCAACCTTGGGCTGCAGAGCCTGACCCGCCCCGGTGATCTGGTGGCGGTGGAAAGCCCGGCCTTCTACGCCAGCCTGCAGGTGCTGGAGCGGCTGCAGCTCAAGGCGGTGGAAATCCCGGTGGACCCCGAGCACGGCCTCAATCTCGATGCCCTGGAAGAAGCCCTGAGTCGCCTGCCGATCAAGGCCTGCTGGTTCATGAGTGGCCTGCAGAATCCCACCGGGGTCAGTCTCGACGACCGCGCCCAGCAGCGCCTCTATGGCCTGCTGCAACGCCATCAGGTGCCGCTGTTGGAAGACGACGTCTATGCCGAGCTCTACAGCGGCAGCGAACCGCACCGCCCGGTCAAGCGCTTCGACCGTGACGGCCTGGTGCTGCACTGCGGCTCCTTTTCCAAGTGCCTGGCGCCCGGCTATCGCATCGGCTGGATCGCCGCCGGTCGCCAGGCAGGCGCCGTCGCCCGGCTGCGACTGATGACCACCATCACCCCCTCGATGCCGGCCCAGGCCGCCCTGGCCGACTATCTGCAGCATGGCGGCTACGATCGCCACCTGCGTCGCCTGCGCCTGAGTCTCGACCGCCAGCGCCAGGCCATGCTGGCCGCGGCGCGGCGTTATTTTCCCGCCGACACCCACGTCAGCCGGCCCCAGGGCGGCTACTTCCTCTGGTTCGAAATGCCCATGCGGGTGGACAGCCTGGCGCTCTACCGCCAGGCCCTGGCCGAGGGCATCAGCCTGGCGCCGGGGCCGATCTTTTCCGCGCAACAGGGCTTTCGCCACTGCATCAGACTCAATTGCGGTCATCCCTGGGACGCCCGCAGCGAGGCGGCCATGGCCAGGCTTGGCGAGTTGCTGGCGGCGTTCTAGAGGCCGCCGCGCACGCTGCCCCGCCCACCGATGGCCGCGGGTAGCGACAACGGCAGCAGCAGGGTGTCGAGCAGGGCGCTGGCGGGCAGGTCCAGCACCGGCCAGGCCGGCGCCTCGGCGCCGAAGCGCTCCTGGGCGCAGCAGCCGCCCTGCAGGGCATAGAGATCCAGCCGGGTACCGGCATAGACCACCGGCGCCCCGGGCTTGGCGGCGTCCAGGGTGCGCGCCGTGGCGCAGCCGCCGAGGCCCGCTACCGCCAGCAGCAAGCCCAGGCGCACGGCCCTAGTCATCGTTACCGGACAGGTGATGCTCGCCCCAGCGCGGCAGCATGTCCTGGGGGATGCCCAGGGTGTTGAGGATGCGCGCCACCACGAAGTCCACCAGGTCGTCGAGGGTCTGCGGCTGGTGGTAGAAGCCCGGCGAGGCCGGCAGGATGGTCACGCCCAGGTTGGACAGCTTGAGCATGTTCTCCAGGTGGATGCTGGAGAACGGCGACTCGCGCGGCACCAGGATCAGCTGTCGCCGTTCCTTGAGGGCTACGTCGGCGGCGCGTTCGATGAGGTTGTTGCTGGCGCCGGTGGCGATCGCCGAGAGGGTGCCGGTGGAGCAGGGGCAGACCACCATGGCCGCCGGGACGCTGGAGCCGGACGCCGGCGGCGCCATCCAGTCGCTCTGGCCGAATACCCGCACCTGGCCGGGGGCCGCGCCGGTGTATTCGGTGAGAAAGGCCTGCATGGCCTGGGGCTTGGGTGGCAGCACCACGTCGGTCTCGGTGGCCATCACCAGTTGCGCGGCCTTGGAGATGAGGAAGTGCACCTCGCGCTCCTCCTGCACCAGGCAGTCCAGCAGGCGCAGGCCGTACTGGGAGCCGGAGGCGCCGGTCAGTGCCAGGGTGATGCGTTCCGGGCCGGCCATCATGCCTGCTCCAGGGCCGCGGCCAGCTTGCCGTGCAGGCCGCCGAAACCGCCGTTGCTCATGATCACCACGTGGGTGGGGCTGTCCAGCTCGGCCTGGACCCGGGCGATGATGGCGTCCAGGGAATCGCAGACCACCGCCGGTACGGCGCAGGCCTCGGCCGTTCCGGCCAGGTCCCAGCCCAGATTCGGCGGGGCGTACCAGATGACGCTGTCGGCGCCGGTGACGCTGGCCGGCAGGCCGTCACGGTGGGCGCCCAGCTTCATGGAATTGGAGCGCGGCTCGATCACGGCGATGATGCGCTCGCCGCCGACCCGGGCGCGCAGCCCCTGCAGGGTGGTGGCGATGGCGGTGGGATGGTGGGCGAAGTCGTCGTAGACGGTCACGCCCCGTACCTCGGCGACCTTTTCCATGCGCCGCTTCACGCTACGGAATTCGCTCAGGGCGGCGACGCCCATAGCGGGCACCACGCCGACATGACGAGCCGCCGCCAGGGTGGCCAGGGCATTGGCCACGTTGTGCTGGCCGGTCAGTTCCCAGTTCACCGTGCCCTGCACCGCGCCGTCGAACAGCACCTCGAAGCGCGAGCCGTCCTCGGCCAGCAGGCGGGCCTGCCATTGGCCAGCTGCGCCGGTCGTCTGCACCGGGGTCCAGCAGCCCATCTCCAGCACCCGCACCAGGGCCGTTTCGGCAGTGGGGTGGATGATCAGGCCGCTGCTGGGAATGGTCCGCACCAAATGGTGGAACTGCCGCTCGATGGCCGCCAGATCCGGGAAGATGTCCGCGTGATCGTATTCCAGGTTGTTGAGGATGGTGGTCCGCGGCCGGTAGTGGACGAACTTGGATCTCTTGTCGAAGAAGGCGCTGTCGTATTCGTCGGCTTCCACTACGAAGAAGGGCGTGCCGCCCAGGCGCGCCGAGATGCCGAAATTCTGCGGTACCCCGCCGATGAGAAAGCCCGGACTCATGCCGGCGTGCTCCAGCACCCAGGCCAGCATGCTGGTGGTGGTGGTCTTGCCGTGGGTCCCGGCGACCGCCAGCACCCAGCGCCCCTGCAGGACGTGCTCGGCCAGCCACTGGGGACCGGAGACATAGGGCAGCCCCTGGTCCAGCACGTATTCCACCGCCGGATTGCCGCGCGACAGGGCGTTGCCGATCACCACCAGGTCCGGCGCCGGATCGAGCTGGGCCGGATCGTAGCCCTGGGTCAGCTCGATGCCCTGGGCCTCCAGCTGGGTGCTCATGGGCGGATAGACGTTGGCGTCGGAGCCGGTCACGCGATGGCCGGCTTCCTTGGCCAGCACCGCGAGCGACCCCATGAAGGTGCCGCAGATACCGAGGATGTGGATGTGCATGACAGGCGGGCTCCGCTGCAGAATGAACGGCGGCAAGGTTAGCACGGGGGGCCGCGCCGCCGGAGCGATGGCCGTCGCGGATACCCGGCGCTGCGCCCGCCCCGGCCGGCAGGATTTCGACTAGAGTGCGCAAGGCATCCCTGGCTTTCCGGATGCCCGCATCGCCGTAGGTCCGTTCGCCCTGATAACAAGCACAAGAGGTCGACCATGCTGAAACACCTGCTGATCACCGCTGCAACCCTCTCCTTCGCCAGCCTTGCCCTGGCCGCCGCGCCGACCAAGGTCGCCGACACCGCCCTGGGCAAGGTGCTCGTCGACGGCAAGGGCATGACGCTCTACACCTTCGCCAAGGACAGCGCCGGCAAGTCCGCCTGCAACGGTCCCTGCGCCCAGAACTGGCCACCGCTGACAGCCGCAGCGGGCGCCGAGGCCGCCGATGGCTACAGCCTGGTGACCCGCGATGACGGCAGCCAGCAATGGGCCTACCAGGGCAAGCCGCTGTACACCTGGGTCAAGGACAGCAAGCCGGGCGATACCAGCGGCGATGGCGTCAATCAGGTCTGGCACGTGGCCAAGCCCTGATGCCCGGGCGCTGCCTGCCCAACACGGGCAGCGCCTTATCTACCCAATGGTTTAATAGTTCGCAATCATTCATTTTTAATGATAAGCGAGCAGGCTTAGCCTGAAGGTCTTCCCTTTCAGGAGCCCTGCCATGCCGCTTTTCGCCGCTGTCCCCGAGCAGGCACTCAGACCTTTCAGCCAGCTCGACCGCCCACTGGAGGTCATCCGCCAGTTCACCCCCAACTGGTTCGCCGTGACCATGGGCACCGGCGTGCTGGCCCTTGCCCTGGCCGCCTGTCCCTGGCGGTTTCCTGGATTGCCCGTCCTCGCCGAGGGCCTCTGGCTGCTCGCTGTACTGCTGTTCTGCCTGTTCTCCGGGCTCTATGCCGCGCGCTGGCTGCTGTTCTTCGACGAGGCCCGCGAAATCTTCGCCCACGCCACTGTCTCGATGTTCATCGGCACTATTCCCATGGGGCTGGCCACGCTGATCAACGGCCTGCTGCTGTTCGGCCTGCCCCGCTGGGGCGCGGCGGTGCTGCCCCTGGCGCTCGGCCTCTGGTGGCTGGATGCGGCCATGGCGCTGGCCTGCGGCGTGCTGATCCCCTATCTGATGTTTACCCGCCAGGCGCATCGCATCGACCAGATGACCGCCGTCTGGCTGCTGCCGGTGGTGGCCGCGGAGGTGGCGGCGGCCAGTGGTGGCCTGCTGGTACCGCACCTGGCGGTCAGTGAGCAATTCAGCGTGCTCGTCGCCAGCTATGTGCTCTGGGCCTATTCGGTCCCGGTCGCCCTCAGCCTGCTGGTGATCCTGCTGTTGCGCCTGGCGCTGCACAGACTGCCGCCGGCCAGCATGGCCGCGTCGAGCTGGCTGGCGCTGGGCCCGATCGCCACCGGCGCCCTGGGGCTACTGGTGCTGGGCAGCGCTGCGCCCGCGGTATTCGCCGCCCATGGCCTGGTCGGCATTGGCGAGATCGCCCGGGGCCTGGGCCTGCTGGGCGCGCTGCTGCTCTGGGGCCTGGGACTCTGGTGGCTGGCGCTGGCGGTGCTGGTGACCCAGCGCCAGGCCCGGGACGGCATGCCCTTCAACCTGGGCTGGTGGGGCTTCACCTTTCCCCTGGGCGTCTATGCCCTGACCACCCTGCGCCTGGGCGAAGCCCTGGCGGCGCCCTTCTTCACCGGCCTGGGCGCCGTGCTGGTGCTGCTGCTGGCCCTGCTGTGGATCCTGGTCGCCAGCCGCACCCTGGCCGGCGCCTACCGGGGCGGTCTGTTCGTCTCGCCCTGCATCGCCCACCTGTGCAAGTAGGGGCGCTAATTCTGCGGACGCTGCAGGCCGTGCTGGTGCAACCAGCGATAGAGGGTGTTGCGACTCACCCCCAGGCGCTTGGCGGCGCGGGTCATCTGCCAGTGGCAGTCGTCCAGCACCGCGCGCAGTTCCTCGCGGGCGCTGTCGACCGGCGCCGCGCTGGACGGCAGCGGCAGCCGGGCGCCACGGCAGTCGGCGGGTAGCTCGTCCAGGCCGATCTGGCCATCTTCGCTCAGGGCCACCAGGGTGCGCAGCACGGTACGCAACTGGCGGACGTTACCCGGCCAGGGGTGCGCCAGCAGGCAGGCACGCGCGGCCGGATCGAGGTCGATCGCCTCGCCGCGGGCCTCTTCGGCCAGCAGCTGATCGAGCAGTTCGCCACGGTCACTGCGCTCGCGCAGCGCCGGCAGCGTCGCCACCAGGCCGCGCAGGCGATAGTAGAGGTCTTCGCGAAAGCTGCCGGCGACCACCAGGGCCTCCAGATCGCGGTGACTGGCGCTCACCAGGCGCAGATCCAGGGCACGGGGCGCGCCGCCGCCGAGCGGGACCACCTGACGCTCTTCCAGCACCCTGAGCAGCCGGGTCTGCAGCGCCAGCGGCATGTCGCCGATCTCGTCGAGAAAGAGAATGCCGCCATCGGCTTGCTGCAACTTGCCGGCCATGCCTTCCTTGCGCGCCCCGGTGAAGCTGCCGCCGCGATAGCCGAACAGCTCGCTCTCGATCAGGGTTTCCGGGATCGCCGCGCAATTGAGGGCGACGAACGCCTGGCCGGCGCGACTGCTGGCGCGGTGCAGGGCGCTGGCGAAGGCTTCCTTGCCGGTGCCGGTCTCGCCATGCAGCAGCACCGGCACGTCACGCTCCAGCACCTTGAGCGCCCGGGTGAAATCCCGTGCCAGGGCCGGATCGGCCAGGCAGATGCCGCTGGGCAGGGGCGTCTTGGGCACCGCCACCGGGGTGACCGGTCGTACCTGAGGACCGCGCACCAGGCCGTGGAAACCCTGGCCCTGGCGGCCACGCAATGCCCAGCAGGCGCTGGGTTGCGGGCGGGCGCGCTCTAGCAGATCGTCCTGCCGCAACTCGAACAGGCTTTCCATCCGCTGCCCCAGCACCGCACTGCGCGCCAGCCCCAGCAGCATCAGCGCGGTCTCGTTGGCGGCGTTGATCCGCCCCTCGTCATCAAAGGCCAGCAGGCCCTCGCTGAGCAGGCCGACATAGGCCGCCTGGGCATGGAAGCGCAACAGATAGCCGTCGGCGTAGCGGTCGAGGAAATAGCAGCTCTCGATCAGCTTGGCCGAGAGATTGACCAGCGCCATGGTATGGAACTGGCCCTGGCGCGAGGCTTCCTGGCGGGCGCTGGAGACGTCCAGCACCGCCAGCAGCTCGCCGGCCGGATCGAAGACCGGACTGGCCGAGCAGGTCAGCTGGGTATGGCGACTGCGAAAGTGTTCGTCGCGGTGGATGGTCAGCGGCTGGCGCTCCACCACGCAGGTGCCGATGCCGTTGGTGCCCTCGCAGGCCTCGCTCCAGTCGGCGCCCAGCCACAGGCCGGCCTGCTGGAAGGTCGCGCGCTCGGCGTCGGCGGTGACGCAATCGAGGATCAGCCCGCGGGCATCGGTGAGCAGCACGGCATGGCCGGCGCCGCCCAGTTGCTGGTGCAGGGCATTCATCTGCCCACGGGCGATCTGCAAGACCCGCTGCTGGCGCTGGCGGTGCTCGTCGAAGCGGGCGCGCTCCAGCACCCAGGGTGCCACCGGCGCGGCCGGGTCCAGCTGGTGTTCGTCGAGACAGCGCCGCCAGGAGCGGGCGATGGCCGGATCGCTGGCCGGGCCGTCGAGGACGGCGCCGCGGGCGAGTTCGAGCACCTGGCTGGCATGACGATCGGACGGGGTGGCGGCCATTGTTGTTGTCCTCCGCGGGGCGTCTGCGCGGCCCCCAGCATAAGCCAAATCGGGCGGACTGGGCACTCTGTCACCCCCAGGTGACAAGCTGTCACGCCAAGGGGTGACAGCTCTGTCACAGTGGCAGGGGGCGGCTTTCCCCGGAAAAGACCGCAAGGCCGCAACCATGCGGGTTCGCCCGACTTGGCCCGCGCCTTGCTCAGGATCGGAGCGCCGCTCTTCCTACAAGAACAAACAGGAGACCCACCATGCGCTACGCAGCTCCCGGCACCCAAGACGCCCTGCTGACCCTGCAGGCCCGCTACGGCAACTACATCGGCGGCGAATTCGTCGCCCCGGTGAAAGGCCAGTACTTCACCAACACCTCCCCGGTGAACGGCTCGGTGATCGGTGAATTCCCCCGCTCCGACGCCGCAGACATCGAACGCGCCCTGGACGCCGCCCATGCCGCCGCCGACGCCTGGGGCCGCACCTCGGTGCAGGACCGCTCGCTGATCCTGCTCAAGATCGCCGACCGCATCGAACAGAATCTGGAAAAACTGGCCGTCGCCGAGACCTGGGACAACGGCAAGGCAGTGCGCGAGACGCTCAACGCCGACGTGCCCCTGGCCGCCGATCACTTCCGCTACTTCGCCGGCTGCATCCGCGCCCAGGAAGGCAGCGCCGCCGAGATCAACGACAACACCGCCAGCTACCATTTCCACGAGCCGCTGGGCGTGGTCGGCCAGATCATCCCCTGGAACTTCCCGCTGCTGATGGCCGCCTGGAAGCTGGCCCCGGCGCTGGCCGCCGGCAACTGCGTGGTGCTCAAGCCCGCCGAGCAGACGCCGCTGTCCATCACCCTGTTCGTCGAGATGGTAGGCGACCTGCTGCCGCCCGGCGTGCTCAACGTGGTGCAGGGCTATGGCAAGGAGGCCGGCGAGGCCCTGGCCACCAGCACCCGCATCGCCAAGATCGCCTTCACCGGCTCCACCCCGGTGGGTTCGCACATCCTCTCCTGCGCGGCCAAGAACATCATTCCCAGCACGGTGGAACTGGGCGGCAAGTCGCCCAACATCTACTTCGAAGACATCATGCAGGCCGAGCCGAGCTTCATCGAGAAGGCCGCCGAGGGTCTGGTACTGGGCTTCTTCAACCAGGGCGAGGTCTGTACCTGCCCCTCGCGCGCCTTGGTGCAGGAATCCATCTACGCCCCCTTCATGGAAGCGGTGATGAAGAAGATCGCCCAGATCAAGCGCGGCGATCCGCTGGACACCGAGACCATGGTCGGTGCCCAGGCCTCCCAGCAGCAATTCGAGAAGATCGTCTCCTACCTGGAGATCGCCCGCGAGGAAGGCGCCGAATTCCTCACCGGCGGCAATGTCGAGAAACTGCAGGGTGATCTGGCCAGCGGCTATTACATCCAGCCGACCCTGCTCAAGGGCCACAACAAGATGCGCGTCTTCCAGGAGGAGATCTTCGGCCCGGTGATCGGCATCACCACCTTCAAGGACGAAGCCGAGGCCCTGGCCATCGCCAACGACACCGAGTTCGGCCTCGGCGCCGGCGTCTGGACCCGCGACATCAACCGCGCCTACCGCATGGGCCGCGGCATCAAGGCCGGCCGCGTCTGGACCAACTGCTACCACCTCTATCCCGCCCACGCTGCCTTCGGCGGCTACAAGAAATCCGGCGTCGGCCGTGAAACCCACAAGATGATGCTCGACCACTACCAGCAGACCAAGAATCTGCTGGTCAGCTACGACATCAATCCGCTGGGCTTCTTCTAGAGGCGACCTGTAGACCCCGGGGTGCGGCCGCCACTGGCGGTGCCCCAGGGTCAAGGTCGCTCCGCGAAGACGACGCCTGGATCGCGCGCCTCAGCAGGACGTCGGGGCGCGCCTCCCGCCTGACCTGGATCAACACCCCCTCCCCGTGGGTGGCCGACGCTAGACGCAGCGGCCGCCCGTGGTGGACAGGTGCGTCCCGGCACAGGCCCCGTCTGGCTTCATCCACGCATCATGCCTCCATGAGGGACTCGTCATGCCTAAAACAATGAAAGCCGCTGTCGTCACCGCCTTTGGCAAACCCCTGGAATTCCGCGAAGTCGAGGTGCCCACCCCGGGTGCCGGCCAGGTACTGGTCAAGATCGCCGCCAGCGGCGTCTGCCACACCGATCTGCATGCTGCCCAGGGCGATTGGCCGGTCAAGCCCAATCCGCCCTTCATCCCCGGTCACGAAGGCGTCGGCCATGTGGTGGCGGTGGGCGCCGGGGTCACCCATGTCAAGGAGGGCGACCGGGTCGGGGTGCCCTGGCTGTATTCCACTTGCGGTCATTGCGAGCATTGCCTGGGCGGCTGGGAGACCCTCTGCGAATCCCAGCAGAACACCGGCTACTCGGTGAACGGCGGCTTCGCCGAATACACCCTGGCCGATGCCGGCTACGTCGGCCGCCTGCCGGACAACGTCGGCTTCGTCGAGATCGCGCCGATCCTCTGCGCCGGGGTCACCGTCTACAAGGGCCTGAAGATGACCGACACCCGCCCGGGCAACTGGGTGGTGATCTCCGGCATCGGCGGCCTCGGCCACATGGCGGTGCAGTACGCCCGGGCCATGGGCCTGAACGTGGCGGCGGTGGACGTGGACGAGCGGAAGCTCGACCTCGCCCGCCGCCTGGGCGCCGAGGTCACCGTCAACGCCCGCGAGCAGGACCCGGCGGCCTACCTGAAGAAGGAGATCGGCGGCGCCCACGGCGCCCTGGTCACGGCGGTGTCGCCCAAGGCCTTCGAGCAGGCCATCGGCATGACCCGCCGCGGCGGCACCATCGCCCTCAACGGCCTGCCGCCGGGTGACTTCCCGCTGTCGATCTTCGACATGGTGCTCAACGGCACCACAGTGCGTGGCTCCATCGTCGGCACCCGCCTGGACCTGCAGGAGGCGCTGGACTTCGCCGGCGAAGGCAAGGTCAAGGCCACGGTGAGCGCCGAGCCGCTGGAGAACATCAACGACATCTTCGCCCGTATGCACGGTGGCGGTATCGAGGGTCGGGTGGTGATCGACATGGCGCTGGGCTGAGAACCAGCGCGCCACTCCCGCGTCGGCCCCGGCGCGGGAGTGAACCTTTCCCCTACCCTGACCTCTGAGCGGCTGGCGTTTTTTCCCGGCGCCGATCTCGACCAGGCCACAAACGCTGGCCCCGGCTGCCCTTATAATCGCCGCCGGACCCTCGCAACTACGGTAGGCACGCCCCATGGAATTCAACCCGATCGATCTGATCCTGCACCTCGACGTCTATCTCAGCGGGTTGGTAGCCCAGTACGGTACCTGGATCTACGTCATTCTCTTCGCCGTGATCTTCTGCGAGACGGGTCTGGTGGTCATGCCCTTCCTGCCCGGCGACTCCCTGCTGTTCATCGCCGGCGCCCTCTCCGCCCTCGGCGACATGGACCCCTATCTGCTCGCCGGCCTGCTGATGTTCGCCGCGGTGGCGGGCGACAGCACCAACTACCTGATCGGCCGCTTCGCCGGCGACAAGCTGTTCAGCAACCCCCATTCCAAGATCTTCCGCCGCGACTACCTGCTGCGCACCCAGGCCTTCTACGAGCACCACGGCGGCAAGACCATCACCCTGGCGCGCTTCCTGCCCATCATCCGTACCTTCGCCCCCTTCGTCGCCGGCGTCGGCCGCATGCACTATCCCTACTTCCTCGCCTACAGCGTGCTCGGCTCGCTGCTCTGGGTCGGCGGCCTGGTGAGCCTGGGCTACTTCTTCGGCAACGTGCCCTTCATCAAGCAGAATCTCACCCTGATGGTGCTGGCCATCATCAGTATCTCCCTGCTGCCGATGATCCTCGGCCTGATCAAGAGCCGGCGCGCCGCGGTCCAGAGCGGAGTCTGAGTCCTTGGGTTTCTGGCGCGCCTGGCGCGAACGGCGCCTGCTGGAGCGGGTCGCCATCGCCGACGAGCTCTGGGCGCGCCTGCGTCAGCGCCTGCCGATCCTCGATGGCCTGAGTGCCGCGGAGGACACCTGGCTACGCGAGCACTGCGTGCTGTTTCTTGCCGAGAAGCGCCTCACCCTGCTCCAGGGCCTGGAACTGGACGACGGCGAGCGCCTGCTGCTGGCCGCCCAGGCCCTGCTGCCGCTGCTGCACCTGCCGGAAGCGGCGCTCTATCCCAATGTCCGCGAGATCGTCGTCTACCCGGACGCCTTCGTCAGCCCCCAGCGCCATCGCGACGAGGGCGGTCTGGAGCACGAATGGGACGAGGAACGCGACGGCGAAGCCTGGGATCGCGGCCAGGTGGTGCTGGCCTGGCCCGGCATCCAGGCCAGTGGTGGCTGGGAAGCCTACAACCTGGTCATCCACGAATTCGCCCACCTCCTCGACCTGCTCGCCGGCGGTCTGTGCAACGGCCAGCCGCCGCTGCACGAAGGCATGCCCCAGGCGGCCTGGACCAGCGCCCTGCAAGGCGCCTATGACGACCTCAATCGCCAGCTCGACGCCGATCCGGACGCCGAGACTTCGCTCGACCCCTATGCGGCGGAAAGCCCCGAGGAATTCTTCGCCGTCGCCTGCGAGTATTTCTTCAGTGCGCCCGACCTGCTCGGCGATCACTATCCGGCCGTCTACGGACAGCTGCAGCAGCTGTTCCGCCAGGATCCGCGCCAGCGTCTTGCCGCGAGCCTGGCGAGCGTGCAACAGCCGACACCCCCGGGGTCCGAGGCTCGAACCCCGATCTGAAAGCGCCTATACTCCCGGCCACTTTTCCCAACCGACCAGAGGGACCCGTTCATGAGCTACAGCAAGATTCCCGCCGGCAAAGACCTGCCGAACGACATCTACGTCGCCATCGAGATTCCGGCCAACCACGCGCCGATCAAGTACGAGATCGACAAGGACAGCGACGCCCTCTTCGTCGACCGTTTCATGGCCACCCCCATGTTCTACCCGGCCAACTACGGCTACATCCCCAACACCCTGGCCGACGATGGCGATCCCCTGGACGTGCTGGTCGTGACCCCCTACCCGGTCGCTCCCGGCGCCGTGATCCGCGCCCGTCCGGTCGGCGTGCTGCACATGACCGACGAAGCCGGCGGTGACGCCAAGCTGATCGCCGTCCCCCACGACAAGCTGAGCGTCCTGTACAAGGACGTGAAGGAATACACCGACCTGCCGGCCCTGCTGCTGGAGCAGATCAAGCACTTCTTCGAGAACTACAAGGATCTGGAGAAGGGCAAGTGGGTCAAGGTCGAAGGCTGGGGCGACGCCGACGCCGCCCGCGCCGAGATCACCAAGGCCGTGGCCGCCTACAAGGGCTGATCCACGCTCCTTTCGAAAAGCCCGGCTCGCCGGGCTTTTCTGTTTCCGGAGGTCACACAAGGCACCCCGGGCTTCCTATCCGGCGGCAAAGCGACTACCCTGCACCCCTCGTCGCCATCCGCGACCCTGCGCCGATCCGGCATCTGCCGATCGCCGCCGGAGGCCCCAGGCCTCTTTCTCATCTGCCCGGCAAGGGCAACCCGGGCGGCCGGGCTCACCAAAAATCAGCTCAACCCGCCCTCGAAAGCCGGCCACAAGCCGGCTTTTTTGCGTCTGTGGTTCGAGTAGCTCATAACCAGCCGCAGCGGAGCGACGACCGGTACGGAGGCAAGCCGCCCAGGCAGAGCCTTTCGCCCAGGTCGGCGCCCTTAGTCAGGCCGCCAGGCAAACTCGCGAGAAACTCAGGGCCGTTCCTCAGGGTCGACCGGAGACGAGTTCGTCCCGAGTCGCCATCATGTCCCGCCGTCTGCGTCTGCCTCTTTACCTCCTCATCGGCCTGGTCGTCCTGCTGCTGTGCCTGCATCTGGCCGCGCCGCTGCTGATCCGCCACTACCTCAACGAGAAGCTGGCGGACATGGGTGACTATCGCGGCCAGATCACCGACGTGGACCTGGCCTGGTGGCGCGGCGCCTATCGCATCGACGGACTGGAGATCGTCAAGGTCAACGGCAAGGTGCCGGTGCCCTTTTTCAAGGCGCCCAGCATCGACATTGCGGTGAGCTGGCGTTCGCTGTGGCGGGACCATGCCATCGTCGGGCGCCTTGTCTTTGATCGACCCGAACTCAACTTCGTCGACGGCGGCGCGCGCAAGGAACAGTCGCAGACCGGTGAGGGCACCGACTGGCAGGACCAGGTCGACAAGCTGATCTCCATCACCCTGGACGAGGTGCGGGTGGTCAATGGGCGGGTGACCTTTCGCAACTTCAATTCCAAGCCCCAGGTGAATCTGGCGGCCACCGACGTCAACGCCAGCCTCTACAACCTGACCAACGCCGCCGACGCCCAGGGCGGACGCATCGCCCACTTCGAAGGCAAGGCCGCCGTGCTCGGCAGCGCGCCCCTGGAAGCCAGCGCCCGTTTCGATCCCTTCAAGGACTTCACCGACTTCGACTTCCGCCTGCGGGTGACCGACATCGACCTGCCCAAGCTCAACGACTTCGCCCGTGCCTACGGCAAGTTCGATTTCCGCGCCGGCAGCGGCGACGTGGTGGTGGAAGCCAGGGCGGTGGATGGCCAGCTCAGCGGCTACGTCAAACCCCTGATGAAGAACGTCGACATCTTCGACTGGCAGCAGGACGTCGAGAATCGCAACAAGAACGCCCTGGAAAGCGCCTGGGAAGCCGTGGTCGGCACCGCCCAGACCCTGCTCAAGAATCAGCGCCGCGATCAGTTCGCCACCCGGGTCGACCTGTCCGGCAGCGTGAAGAACCAGGACATCAGCCCGCTGCAGGCTTTCTTTAATATCCTGCGCAATGCCTTCGTACGGGCCTTCAGCGCCCGCTATGACGCGGATTGAAGCTCTCGTAGGTTGGCGCTGAGCACAGCGAAGCCCAACAGCTTAATTTTGGCGTTTGGCCACCCTCACCCCAGCCCTC